>NZ_JBEZKP010000027.1:0-89768 GCF_040706335.1 Streptomyces sp. NPDC048389
CCGATGATCGGGGTCTCGGTGCCCGGGATCTCGACCATCGGCTTGGGGCGGTCGTCCGTGTACGGGCGCAGCCGCGAACCCTGGCCGCCCGCCCGGCGTCGTGGCGGCGCTGCGTCGGTCCGACGGCATCAGGAGACCGGCCCGTGGGCCCGTCGCACCCGTCGCGGTGCCGGGCGCGCGGGCCGCATATCGTTCACGCCATGCAAACGCCTACGTTTCCGACGCAGGCCGTGGTCCTGGCGGGCGGCCAGGGTTCGCGGCTGCGCCCGTACACGGACGACCGCCCCAAGCCGATGGTCGAGATCCCGGGCACCGGGACCCCGATCATCGGCCATCAGCTTGCCTGGCTGGCCGAGGAGGGCGTGACGGACGCCGTGGTGTCCTGCGGCCACCTCGCCGAGGTCCTCCAGGAGTGGCTGGACAGCGCGGTGCTGCCGCTGCGCGTCACGACCGTCGTGGAGACGGAACCGCTGGGCCGCGGCGGCGGCCTGAAGTACGCCGCGTCGAGCCTGCCCCATCCCGATCAGCCCTGGTACGCGACGAACGGCGACATCTGGACCCGCTTCTCGCTGCGCGAGATGGCCGCGTTCCACGCCGAGCGCGACGCCACGGCGACCCTCGCCCTCGCGCGTCCCCGCATCCCCTGGGGGGCCGTCGAGACGGACGCCTTCGGGCACATCACGGACTTCATCGAGTCGCCCCCGTCGCCGTACCTCATCAATGCGGGCGTGTACGTCTTCTCCGCCGCGTTCACGGGGCTGCTGCCCGACATCGGCGACCATGAGCGCATGACCTTCCCGCGGCTGGCACGCGAGCGCCGGCTGGCGGGTTTCCCGCTGCCGAACGGGGCCTACTGGCGGGCGATCGACACCGCGAAGGACCTCACAGAGGCGGCCAAGGAGCTGGACACGCAGGTCCGTTGAGGCGCCCCGCAGGGGCACGCACAGCACGCGGACACAGGGGCGGTCACCGGATCCCGGATCCGGTGACCGCCCCTCATGGCGCCGTCGCGGGCGCCGGTCAGCCGAGCAGGCCGCCGATCACGCCACCTCCGTCGGAGCCCCCGTCGCTGCCCGGGTCGGAGCCGCCGGTCGAGCCGCCGGTCGAGCCGCCGGTCGGACCGCCGGAGCTGCTGCCGCCGGTGGAGGTCGGCCCGGTGGTGCCGGTGGACGGCGGGGGCGCGGGCGCCGAGTCGGTGGGCGGCTGCTGCCCGGTGCCCTGCGTCTCGCTGGGCGTACCGGCGACCTGACCGCTCTCCCTCACCGTGTCCGCCGGAGGCGTGGACGCCTCCTCCTTCGGCTTCTCCGCGGTACGGCTGGCGGACGGGGAGGGCTTGTCCTCGCGCGTGGCCGGGGAGCTGCGCTCCGCACCCGGCTCGTTCGGCAGCGGTGCCCCGGGAAGATGGTTGGTCGGGTGCTGGTTCGGCCCGGGGACGGTGACCACGTCGTCGGAGCGGACGGCACCGCCGAGCACCGAACCGACGAGCATCGTGAGCCCGACGACGACGGCGGCGGCGAGACCGCCGCGCCGCAGCACGCGCCGACGCAGGTCCCACAGCTCCGAACGCGGGCCGAGAGTGCGCCATGCCTCGCCTGCGAGGCGGCCGTCGATCGAGTAGACGGGAGCGCCGGCGATGATCAGCGGAGACCAGGCGGCGAGGAAAATGATGTCCGGCGTCTCGTAGACGGGGACGTCGCTCCAGCTGACGGTCATGACCAGCGCCGCGGCCAGCAGGGCGCCGAAGACGGCCGCGACCCGCTGCCACAGGCCGAGGACGGTCAGGACGCCGACGATGACCTGGAGGAAGGCCACGGTGAGACCGGAGCCGACGGGGTGGGCGACCGCGAAGTCGCGCAGCGGCTCCCCGAGGGCCCACGGGTTCAGGCCGTTCAGCCACTTCACCAGCGAGCCGCGGCCGCCGCCGTCGAAGTAGACGGGGTCGCAGAGCTTGCCCATGCCGGCGTAGATGGAGATGAAGCCGAGCAGCACGCGCAGCGGCAGCAGCACCACACCGAGGTTCATCCGGCGGCCCGGGTAGTACGCGTGCCGTACGGAGTCCGCTCCGTGGCGCTGCGCCGGGCGCCGCCGGGCCCGGTCCCCGTCCAAGCCCTCGTCGTAGGGCTCGACCTCGTACGTGCCGGCGTCGTAGGGCTGCGGACCGCCGGACGGCTGCCGGTCGTCGGAGGTCCGGTCGTACGGCGGGGCGGTGTCGTAGGCGCCGACCGCCTGCCGCATCGGCGGCAGCAGCGGCTTGTCGCGGCCCGGGCCGCCGGGGGCGGGGACCGCGGGGGCCTGCACGGTCTCGTCGAGCGAGACGCGCGGGAGGACCTGGGTCGCGGACGCGCTGTAGGTGTCGTGCTCCAGGGAGGAGTTGCGTACGGCCTGGAGGAGACCGGTCGCGCCGGAGTCCCCGGGCGCGGACCTGCCGCTCCACACCACGGGCGCCCGGCGGCGCGCCGGGGCGGCACCGCCGAGGGGGGCGAGGCGCGCCGTGTTCGCGGTGGCACGTGGGCGCGGGCTCTGGGCGAGCTGCACCCGGAAGCTGGCGTGGCTGACGATGACCTGCGCGGGATCGCAGTCCACCTTGACCATGCTCAGCGCAGGCTGATCATCGAACCCGGACCGGGGCGTTCTGGTGTCCACACTCATCTAACCGAGTGACGGGTGTTTAGGGCACGGCCGTGACGGGCCCGATCTGTCCGAGACCCGTCAAGGACTCCGTATCGTCCGGTTTACGCCCGAGTCCGCCAGGATCCGCCCGGAGTCGGTCTCCGGTCTGTCAGAAAGCGACCGAACCGGACGATCTCACGCGCGCCGCTTGGCCGCCTCGTACAGCACGACACCGGCCGCGACACCCGCGTTGAGCGACTCGGCGCCGCCCGGCATCGGGATGCGGACGAGGACGTCACAGGTCTCACCCACGAGGCGGGACAGACCCTTGCCCTCGCTGCCCACGACGATCACCAGCGGTCCGCCGAGCGCTTCGAGCTCGCCGACCTCCGTCTCGCCGTCGGCGGCGAGACCGACGACCGTCAGACCGGCCTTCTGGTACGCCTCGAGGGCGCGCGTCAGGTTGGTGGCGCGCGCGACGGGCGTGCGGGCGGCGGTGCCCGCGGACGTCTTCCAGGCACCGGCGGTCATACCGGCGGCACGGCGCTCGGGGACGACGACGCCGTGGCCGCCGAAGGCGGAGACCGAGCGGACGACCGCGCCGAGGTTGCGGGGATCGGTGACACCGTCGAGGGCGACGATCAGCGGGTCCTCGCCGTCGTCGAACGCGGCCGCGGCCAGGTCCTCGGGGTGCGCGTACTCGTACGGCGGGACCTGGAGCACCAGGCCCTGGTGGTTGAGCCCGTTCGTCAGCCGGTCGAGCTCGGGGCGCGGCGCCTCCATGATGTTGATGTCGCCGCGTCCGGTGGCGAGCTGGAGCGCCTCGCGCACCCGCTCGTCGTTGTCGATGAACTGCTGCACGTAGAGCGTGGAGGCGGGCACGCCGTCACGCAGCGCCTCGAAGACGGGATTGCGGCCGACGACCATCTCGGACGTGCCCTTGCCGCCGCGGCGGGCGACGGGCCGGCGGGCGCCGTGCTTCGCCTTGGCGTTGGCCACCCGGTTCTTGACGTGTCCCTTGCGGGCGGAGGCGGGCGGCGTGGGGCCCTTGCCCTCGAGCCCGCGACGCCGCTTGCCACCGCTGCCGACCTGCGCGCCCTTCTTGTTGGACGTACGGCGGTTCCTGCGCTGGCTGTTCCCGGCCATGACTTTTCGTTCCTCTGGGTCGCGTCGTTGAGTGAAAGTGTGCCGCCCGGAACGCCGGGCGGCACATTGCGCCTGGTGCTGCGGACGCGAGGGCCGGGCCCCGGGGCCAAGACCCTAGCGGGGTCCCAGCGCCCAGCGGGGCCCGTCCGGACCGTCCTCGATGACGAGCCCGGACTGGTTCAGCTGGTCACGGATGGCGTCCGCCGTCGTCCAGTCCTTGCGGGACCTGGCCGCTTCGCGCTGCTGGAGCACGAGCCGCACGAGGGTGTCGACGACTCCGTGGAGGTCCTCGCCACGGTCGGACTCGCCCGCCCAGTGGGGGTCGAGCGGATCGAGGCCGAGGACACCCAGCATCGCACGGACCTCTGCGAGGCCTGAGACGGCGGCTTCCTTGTCGTCGGCGGCCAGCGCGCTGTTGCCCTGACGGACGGCGGTGTGGAGGATCGCGAGGGCCTGCGGCACCCCGAGGTCGTCGTCCATGGCCTCGGCGAACGCCGGCGGCACCTGCGCGGCCGGTGCGACCGGGCCGGCCTTCTCGACGACCCGCTGGACGAAGCCCTCGATCCGCGCGTACGCCGACTCGGCCTCGCGCAGTGCCTCCTCGCTGTACTCGATCATCGAGCGGTAGTGCGGGGTGCCCAGGTAGTAGCGCAGGACGACGGGACGCCAGTTCTTGACCATCTCGGAGACGAGCACCGAGTTACCGAGCGACTTGGACATCTTCTCGCCGCTCATGGTGACCCAGGCGTTGTGCACCCAGTACGAGGCGAAGGCGTCGCCGTATGCCTTGGCCTGGGCGATCTCGTTCTCGTGGTGGGGGAAGACCAGGTCGAGACCGCCGCCGTGAATGTCGAAGGCCGCGCCCAGGTACTTGTGCGCCATCGCGGAGCACTCGAGGTGCCAGCCCGGCCGGCCGCGGCCCCAGGGGGTCTCCCAGGAGGGCTCGCCCGGCTTGGTCGACTTCCACATGGCGAAGTCGCGCGGATCGCGCTTGCCGGTGATGCCCTCCTCCGAGGGCTGGCGCAGATCGTCGATGTCCTGGTTGGAAAGGGCCAGGTAGTCGGGGAACGACCGCACGTCGAAGTAGACACTGCCGTCCGCCTCGTAGGCGTGTCCGCGCTCGATGAGGCCGCGCATCATCTCGACCATCTCGGTGATGTGGCCCGTGGCGCGCGGTTCGTAGGTGGGCGGGAGGCAGCCGAGGGCCTCGTAGCCGTCGTTGAAGGCGCGCTCGTTCTCGTAGCCGATCGACCACCACGGGCGGCCCTGGTCGGCCGACTTGGCGATGATCTTGTCGTCGATGTCGGTCACGTTGCGGATGAACGTGACGTCGTAGCCGCGGTACTCGAACCAGCGGCGCATGATGTCGAAGTTCAGCCCCGACCGGATGTGCCCGATGTGCGGTGCGGCCTGCACGGTCGCGCCGCACAGGTAGATCGAGACGCAACCCGGCACGAGAGGGGCGAAGTCACGGATCTGCCGGGCGCTGGTGTCGTACAGGCGAATGGTCACGCAACAAGGGTAGTGGGCGCGTGGTAGTGCCTCGCGACCCGTTCCCGCCGGGGCACGGCGCCGACGTGACGTGTCCCCCGGCCCGGCGCTGGGCGGTACGGCGCCCGTCAGCCGTTCCTGACGACGAGCGCCGTCGCGACGGCGGCGAGCCCTTCACCCCGGCCGGTCAGGCCGAGCCCGTCGGTCGTGGTCCCGGACACGGCGACCGGCGAGCCGACCGCGGCCGACAGTTCCTTCTGCGCCTCGTCGCGCCGCTTGCCGATCTTCGGGCGCACACCGATCACCTGAACGGAGACGTTGCCGATCTCGAACCCGGCCGCGCGCACGATCCGCGCCGCCTCCGTGAGAAGCGCGACCCCGGAGGCACCGGACCACTCGGGCCGGGAGGTGCCGAAGTGGGCGCCGAGGTCGCCGACGCCGGCCGCGGAGAAGAGGGCGTCACAGGCGGCGTGCGCGGCGACATCCCCGTCGGAGTGGCCGGCGAGGCCGTACCCGTCGCTGTCGGAGCCCTCCCACAGCAGCCCGGCACACCACAGCTCGCGCCCCTTCTCGAAGGCGTGCACATCGGTGCCGATGCCGACCAGCGGCAGGCGGAGCTGCTCAGAAGCCATCGTTGGCCCTTCTCCGGGCGAGTACCGCCTCGGCCAGTACGAGATCCAGCGGCCTGGTCACCTTGAAGGCTTCCTCGTGGCCGGGGACGACGACGACCCGCAGGCCCAGCTGCTCGACCATGCTCGCGTCGTCGGTGACATCGTCGGTGACCGCGTCGTGGGCGCGGACGAGGATGTCGCGGTCGAAGCCCTGCGGGGTCTGCACGGCACGCAGGGCCGCCCGGTCGGGAGTGGCGACGACGGGCTCCGGCTCCCCCTTGGCGGCCGGCTCGACCTGCTTGACGGTGTCCGAGAGGGGCAGCGCGGGCACGACGGCCGGGGCCCCGCCGTGCACGGCCGCGACGACCGCGTCGACGGTCTCCTCGGGCACCAGCGGGCGGGCCGCGTCATGGACGAGCACGGCGGTGACGTCGTCGGGCAGCGCGTCGAGACCGAGCCGTACGGACTCCTGGCGGCTGTCACCCCCGGGGACGACGAGGTAGTCCGTTCTCTCGGGCAGGGCGTGCGCGTCCAGGAGCAGCTTCACCGCGGCGGCTCCGTCGGGAGGTGCGACCACCACGACGAGCGAGACGGCGCGGGAGGCGGCCATGGCACGGACGGCGTGGACGAGCATGGGAGTGCCGTTCAGCGCGCGGAGCGCCTTGGGGGCACCCGGGCCCAGCCGTACGCCCCGGCCGGCCGCCGGGATCACGGCGGCGGTGCGGTGGTGGCGCGATTCGTCAGACATCGGTTGCACTCCGGCAGGTTTGTTTCCTCAGCCGACATGGGTATGGCCTGGGCGTGCCCCGGCCACAGGTTGGGGTAGTGCCGGGCGCGACGTTTGACAGGACCCTTCCGTGATCAGGTCTGCGCCAGCCGCCCGGGCCCGGCACGCCATTACGTCGTCGGCGACGGCGTCCGTGATCAGTCGGCAGCGCGGCCGCCGTGCGCGTACCGCGACGCAGACATGCCCGCACACATGCCGCAGCGCCCGGTGGCAGGCTGGATTTCACAGGGTGAGTTCACAGCGTGCCGACGGGCACTGCGGCATTGTGTTGTGCGTCAGGACGCGAGGACCTCGTCAAGCAGGGCCTCGGCCTTGTCTTCGTTGGTGTTCTCCGCGAGGGCGAGCTCGCTCACCAGGATCTGGCGCGCCTTCGCGAGCATCCGCTTCTCGCCGGCGGACAGTCCGCGCTCACGCTCGCGACGCCACAGGTCACGCACCACTTCGGCGACCTTGATGACATCGCCGGAGGCGAGCTTCTCGAGATTTGCCTTGTAGCGACGGGACCAGTTCGTCGGCTCTTCGGCGTACGGCGCGCGAAGCACCTCGAAGACCCGGTCCAGTCCGTCCTGGCCGACCACATCGCGCACGCCGACGAACTCCGCATTGTCCGCCGGTACGCGAACCGTCAGGTCGCCCTGGGCGACCTTGAGCACCAAGTAGGTCTTGTCCACGCCTTTGATCTGACGAGTTTCGATAGCCTCGATCAGCGCGGCCCCGTGATGGGGATAGACCACGGTGTCGCCAACCTTGAACGTCATGTGACAGGTACCCCTTCCGTGGCTATCCAGGGTAACACGGATACAGCTTCTCCTGAATGGCGTTTTCGCAGGTCAGGGCATATCTCGGGGCTTGACAACAGCAACACGAACGTGCTGCGGAGGACTTCCGGAGTGCGGTATTCGCAGGTCGGAGGGGCTGTGCGGGCGGACGGAAACATGCCCGTTTCACGCCCCGCACGCCCCTCCCGGGAGGCCCGAACGTCCCGATATGCCGGATTCTCGACGGTGAACTTTCCGTACGCCGTTCGGCCGCCGCTCACTCGTTCGGGCGGACGCTCCCGAGAATCTGGAATTGATCACCCACGGGTATTCGTAAGGAATGTGCGGTGACCCGGGAAATTGATCACCGCGGTTATGTGAACGCGCCGGTCCGGCGCGTGGTCCGGTGCGCGGTCCTGCCCGCCGGACCTGAGGAGCGCCCCGGGCGGTTCGTCACCGCCGGTACGGGTGCGGTCGTCACCGCCGGTACGGGCAAAGGGCGGGTCGGGTGCGGGGCGTGATCGACGGCTCGGTAACCTGAGCCCGTGCTGGCACGCGATCAGCCGGTGACAGCCACCACCCGTCCGTACGTAGAAGGAGAAGCCGCAGCCGTGAGCAGCAGCCTTCGACGCGGTGCCCTCGCCGGCGCTGCCATCGTCTTCTCGATCGCCTCGCTCTCCGCCTGCGGTGCGGGCAACGACGCGCAAACCCTCGGAGTCAGGCCGGACCACGCCGCGGTCTCGGTCGACGGTCTGAAGCTCCAGAACGTGACCGTCATCGCCCAGCCGAAGCCGGACGCCCAGGGCCCGGCAGCCGTGAGCCTGACGGTCTTCAACGAGGGCGACAAGCCGCAGACCCTCGAATCGATCTCGCTGCCGGGCTCCAAGGCCCAGGTGAAGCTGACCCCCGCCGAGGGCTCGGGCCCGGTCACCGTCCCCGCGCAGGGCAGCGTCGTCATCGGCGGCGAGGGCAACGCGTCCGCCGTCATCGAGAACGGCAGCCAGGAGATCGACCACGGCGTCGTGCGCGAGCTCGCCTTCCGGTTCAGCGAGACCGGCAACGTGAGCGTGCAGGCGATGGTCGTCCCGGCGACGAACTACTTCGAGGGGTGGGGCCCGAGCGACATCCCCAGCCCGCCGGCCCAGTCCACCGAGGAGTCGCCGTCCGGCAGCCCCGCCGCACCGGAGACCACCCCGGCGGACACCGAGGCCGCGGGTGGCGAGGGCGAGGCCGCCTCGTCGGACGCGGAGTCCGCGACGGACGGCGCCGGTCACTGACCGGCGAATGCGCGGAAGGGGGCGACCCGCCGGTCACGGCGGGTCGCCCCCTTTTCCGTACGTCCGGGCCCCCGCACGTCGCTCCGTACGTCCCGCCTCCGGGCCCCCGCACACGCACGGCTTCCGCACGCCGCGCGTCTCTCCGTAGGTCCGGGTCTCCGGGTCTCCGTACGTCCGGTCTCCGTACGCCGCGCGTCTCTCCGCACCTCCGGGTCGCCGGGTCTCCGTACGTCCGGTCTCCGTACGCCGCGCGTCTCTCCGCACCTCCGGGTCGCCGGGTCTGCGTACGTCCGGGCCGTCGGCAGCGGCCTACGGCTCGAACTTGTATCCGAGACCGCGGACGGTGACCAGGTAGCGCGGCGCTCCCGGGTCCGGCTCGATCTTGGCGCGCAGACGCTTCACGTGGACGTCGAGGGTCTTGGTGTCACCCACGTAGTCCGCGCCCCACACCCGGTCGATCAGCTGCATCCGGGTCAGGACCCGGCCCGCGTTGCGCAGCAGCATCTCCAGCAGATCGAACTCCTTCAGCGGCAGGTCGACCTTTCCGCCGGAGACGGTCACGACGTGACGGTCCACGTCCATCCGCACGGGCCCGGCCTCCAGGGCGGCGGGCGTGACCTCCTCCGGCTCGCCGCGGCGGCGCAGCACCGCGCGGATGCGGGCGACCAGTTCCCGCGAGGAGAACGGCTTGGTGACGTAGTCGTCGGCTCCTATCTCCAGCCCGACGACCTTGTCGATCTCGCTGTCCTTCGCGGTCACCATGATGACGGGCACGTTCGAGCGGCCCCGCAGCTGGCGGCACACCTCGGTGCCCGGCAGGCCGGGCAGCATCAGGTCGAGAAGCACGAGGTCGGCGCCGTTGCGCTCGAACTCGTCGAGTCCGTCGGGGCCCGTGGTCGCCACCGCGACCTCGAAACCTTCCTTGCGGAGCATGTAGGACAGGGCGTCGCTGAAGGATTCCTCATCCTCGACGACGAGCACTCGGGTCACGGAAGGGCCTCCGGGGCAGGGATGTCACTGTTGGGATCGGTGTCGTAAGGCCGGTCGTCGCCCTCTTCGACGCGATCCCGGCCGCTGGTTGCGCGGTCTTTCGCCGCGCCTGTCTCAGGCAGGCGCAGGGTGAAGGTGGAGCCCTGTCCTTCGGTGCTCCACACCGTGACCTCCCCGCCGTGCGAGGCGGCCACGTGCTTGACGATCGCCAGTCCGAGGCCGGTGCCTCCGGTAGCGCGGGAACGGGCGGGGTCCACACGGTAGAACCGCTCGAAGATCCGCTCGCGGTCCTTCTCGGAGATGCCGATGCCCTGATCGGTGACGGCGATCTCGATCAGATCTCCGCCGGGTGCGGTGACGCGGCGGGCGGAGATTCCGACGCGGGTGCGGGCGGGGGAGTAGTTGACGGCATTCTCGACGAGATTGCCGAGAGCGGCGGCGAGCTTGCCGCGGTTGCCCCAGATACGCAGGTCGAGGGCGGCCCCCGCGGCCATGGTGATCTGCTTGGCAGACGCGGGCTGACGGGAGCGGTCGATGGCCTCCGCGACCAGTTCCTCCACCGGCACGGGCTCCGCGTCCTCCAGCGGGTCGTCGTTCTGGACCCGCGAGAGGTCGATGAGTTCCTGCACGAGGTTGGTGAGCCGGGTCGCCTCGATCTGCATACGGCCGGCGAAACGGGTGACCGCCTCCGGGTCGTCGGAGGCGTCCATGACAGCCTCGGAGAGCAGGGAGAGCGCCCCGACCGGGGTCTTGAGTTCATGGCTGACGTTGGCGACGAAGTCGCGCCGTACGGCCTCTATCCGGCGGGCCTCCGTCAGGTCCTCGACAAGGAGCAGGACCAGCCGGGAGCCGAGGGGCGCGACGCGGGCGGATACGGCCAGCGCCTCGCCGCGGCCGGTGCCGCGGCGAGGCAGGTCAAGTTCGACCTGCCTTATCTCGCCGTCGCGCCGGGTGTCGCGGGCCATGTGCAGCATCGGTTCCACGGCGAGCTTGCCGCCGCGGACCAGACCGAGGGCATACGCCGCGGAGCTGGCCTTCACGACGGAGTCGGACTCGTCGAGGACCACCGCGGAGCTTCTGAGGACGGACAGGACGGTGTCGACTCCGGGCGGGAGCACGGCGTCGGTGTGCAGCGAGCTGCGAGTGGGGCGGCTCTGCTCCCGCTCGCTCCAGCGGAACGCCAGCATGGCGATGACACCGGTGCAGAGACCGGCGATCGCTGCCGCTGCGGCAACCGCCGCGTTCACGTCCATGCATTCAGGTTATGCGCGCTTCCGGGCACTCTCCCAGCCAAACGGGTGGCACCTCGATCACTCGTCGCCCAGAGTTCACCAAGGGGATAGTGCTGATTCATTTGGGATGGAGCTGACGGACTCCTGACCGGCCGACCGTGGGAGCGTGGAGGTTCGAGGCCCCACCCGGACCCCGGTCGCATCAAGAGAGGGACACCCATGCGGGACGCGTACCACGAGGAACTGGACTCGATCGGCGAGGGCCTGGTCGAGATGGCCCGGCTGGTCGGGTCGGCCATCGGGCGCGCCACCACGGCCATGCTCGACGCCGACCTCAAGCTCGCGGAGACCGTGATCGCCGCGGACCAGAAGGTCGACGACCTCCAGCACGAGCTGGAGGCACGGGCGATCGCCCTGCTGGCCCGGCAGCAGCCGGTCGCCACGGACCTGCGGATCGTCGTCACGTCGCTGCGGATGAGCGCCGACCTGGAGCGCTCGGGCGACCTGGCCCAGCACGTGGCCAAGCTGGCCCGGCTGCGCTTCCCCGACCGCGCCGTACCGGACGACCTGCACGCCACGATCCTGCAGATGGGACAGCTGGCGCAGCGCCTGATGGCGAAGGCGGCGGAGGTCATCATCACCAAGGACGTCGACCTGGCGCTCCAGCTCGAGCAGGACGACGACGAGATGGACCTGCTGCACCGTGCTCTCTTCCAGCACCTGATGGACGACCGCTGGAAGCACGGCATCGAGACCGCGGTCGACGTCACCCTGCTCGGCCGCTACTACGAGCGGTTCGCCGACCACGCGGTGTCGGTGGCCAAGCGCGTGGTCTACCTGGTCACGGGCGAGCACGCGGACGAACTCCAGCAGCAGACCACGGTCGAGGGCGCTTAGCGGCGCGGCGGGGGGCGCACGGCGGGCGCCTGCGCGCATGCGCCGTTGATGCGCCCGCCTCGGCGGGGCTGCAATGGGCGTGGCGGCATTCCCATACGCCCTTGAGGAGGGACCCATGGCCGAATCCCCCACACCCGAAACACAGCCGGAAACCCCGCGTGACGCGGTTTTCCTGCCCGTCCTCGGCGCCTGCGGCTGCGGCTCCGGCTGCGGCTGCGGCTGCCAGTCCGGCGCCCCCTGCCAGTGCGGCGGCTGACGCCTCGCGCTCCCGACGAGGGCCCCGTCCGACCTCGCGACACCGGACGGGGCCCTCGTCACACGGCGCGGCCGCGGCGTGCGCTGCGGTCGAACCGGGCCCGGGACGCACCTCGGCGTCCCGCGTCCGGCCCCGGCATCCGGCATCCGGCATCCGGCATCCGGCATCCGGCCCGAGAACGAACCAGGCCCCCTGCCCGCGTGCGAACCGCGGGCAGGGGGCCTTCCAGGTACTGGGGCTACTTCTTCTTGCCCTGGTTCTTGACCGCCTCGATCGCCGCCGCGGCCGCGGCCGGGTCGAGGTAGGTGCCGCCCGGGTCGACCGGGTTGAAGTCGGCGTCGAGTTCGTAGACCAGCGGGATGCCGGTCGGGATGTTGAGGCCGGCGATGTCCGCGTCGGAGACGCCGTCCAGGTGCTTGACCAGGGCGCGCAGGCTGTTGCCGTGGGCGGCGATCAGGACCGTGCGGCCGGTGAGGAGGTCGGGGACGATGCCGTCGTACCAGTACGGCAGCATGCGCTCGACGACGTCCTTGAGGCACTCGGTGCGGGGCCGCAGCTCGCTGGGGATCGTCTGGTAGCGGGCGTCGTCCGACTGCGAGAACTCGGTGCCGTCCTCGAGGGCCGGCGGCGGGGTGTCGTACGAACGGCGCCAGAGCATGAACTGCTCCTCGCCGAACTCGGCCAGCGTCTGGGCCTTGTCCTTGCCCTGCAGGGCGCCGTAGTGGCGCTCGTTCAGCCGCCAGGAGCGGTGGACCGGGATCCAGTGGCGGTCGGCGGCCTCCAGGGCGAGCTGCGCCGTGCGGATGGCGCGCTTCTGGAGCGAGGTGTGGAGTACGTCGGGGAGCAGGCCGGCGTCCTTGAGCAGCTCACCGCCGCGGACTGCCTCCTTCTCGCCCTTCTCCGTGAGGTTGACGTCCACCCAGCCGGTGAACAGGTTCTTCGCGTTCCATTCGCTCTCGCCGTGGCGGAGGAGGATCAGCTTGTACGGTGCGTCGGCCATGCGCCCGAGCCTAATCGACTCCTCCGGAGCACCGCGCGGCTGCCCGAGGAGCGGACTCGGCTGACGGTCGCCGTCAATTGAGTGGCGGTGGGAGCCCCACCCTTTGTAACTTGCGGATTACTGCCGAGACCATTACATCCGTGGGGGCTTCCGTATGTTCATCGCTTCGCTGGTCCGTGCGGCGCGGGCGACGGTCTCGGGCCTGCCACCCGGGTTCTGGTGGCTGTGGACCTCGACGCTGGTGAACCGCACCGGCGCGTTCGTCCTCACCTTCCTGTCGCTGTATCTGACGCAGGAACTCGGCTACTCGGCCTGGTACGCCGGTCTCGTCATCGCACTGCACGGCCTCGGCGGCGTGGCCGGTTCACCGCTGGGCGGGATGCTCACCGACCGGTGGGGACGGCGCCCCACCATGATCTCGATGCACCTGGCCGGCGGGGTGTGCGCCGCCGCGCTCGCCGTGGTGAGCAGCGCCTGGGGCGTCGCGGTCGTGGTCCTGCTCATGGGCGTGGCGATGCAGGCCGTGCGGCCGGCGATCAGCGCCATGATCGCGGACATGGTGCCGGAGGCCGACCTGCGCCGGGCCTTCGCGCTGAACTACTGGGCCCTCAACCTGGGCTTCGCCGTCGCCGCTCTCGGCGGCGGCGCCGCGATCTTCCTCGGCTACCGGACCCTGTTCGTGGCCGACGCCGTCGCGACGGCGCTGTGCGCGCTGATCGTCTTCCTGCGACTCCGCGAGACTCGCCCGAAGGCCCGGGCCGCAGTACCCGCCGCGGCAGGACGGACGGACGAACAGCGTGTGTCGGTTCTCGACGTACTGAAGGACCGGCCGTTCCGGACACTCGTGCTGCTCAACCTGCTGGTCTGCCTGATCTTCACCGCACCGTGGATCGGCCTGCCGCTGACCATGGCCGCGCAGGGGCTGACCGAGTCGTACGGCAAGGTCATCTTCGTCAACGGCCTGGTGATCGTCGTTTTCCAGTTGTTGGTCAACTTCGTCATCGACAAGCGCTCCCCCGCCGCGCTGCTCACGGTCTCCTCGCTCCTCTTCGCCGTCGGGACCGGTGCGACGGCCCTGGCAGGCACGCCTTTGCTGTTCGCGGTGACCGTGGTCGTGTGGACGCTCGGTGAGATGGTGCACGTGCCCACCAACGCCGCCGCGACCGCCCGCCTCGCCCCGGAGCACGCGCGTGGCCGGTACCAGGGCGTGATGGGCATGTCATGGGCGGTGGCAGGCTTCGTCGCCCCGATCGTGGCCGGCTGGGTCGTGGACGGGCCCGGGCCGAACGTGCTGTGGGTGGGCTGCGCGGTGGTCGGTGCGGTGGCCGCCCTGGGTTACACGCTGCTGCTGCGCCGGGCGCTGGCGGAGAACGGCCCGCCGGAGAAGACCGTGCAGGCGGACGCCGGGCCCGTCGCCGTCGAGAAGGCCGAGCCCATCGGCGGCTGAACCAAGGCGCCGACCGTCAGGACGGCTCACCGTCGGCTCGGGTCGGCACAGCCGCCGGATGGCCCGTCACCCGTGTCCCCGGATGCAGCAGCGCGCACAGGAAGGCGAGGGCGAGCGCGATGGCCATCCCGTAGAAGACCCACTGGTTGGCTTCGGCGAAGTCCAGGCGGATGGCGTCCATCGAGTCGCGCATGAGCTGCGCCTGCTCGCCGCTGCCGGTCGGCGCCCGGTCGTCCGCGTGACCGGTGACCGCCTCCGCGATGCCCCGGCTCGCGTCCTGCGCGGCGGACTCCGGCACTCCCTTGGCCGCCAGGGTCTCGACCACGCGGTCGGTGGTGACGTGCGTGAGGACGGTGCCGAAGACCGCGATGCCGATCGCGGCGGAGAAGTTGCGGACGGTCTGGGTGATGCCCGTGACCTCCCCGTACGACGCGCCGATCGAGCGGTTGACCGCATCCGTGGAGGCCGGGGCGAGCAGGAAGCCGATGCCGGCGCCGGCGAGGGCCGCGTACGGCCACTGGTCGTGCATGGAAAGGTCGGTCAGTTTGTGCGCCCAGAGCGCGAAACCCACCGCGCCGAGCGCGGTACCGAGCTTCATCGCGGGCCGCGCGCCGCGTTTGTCCAGGATGCGGCCGCCCCACTGGGAGGCGATGCCGAAGCCCGCGAAGAAGTACAGAAGGAACAACGCGGCCTGATTGGGTGAGGCGCTCAGCGAGACCTGCGCGTACACGGACGCGAAGAAGAAGGCGGGGACGAAGGCGAGCATCGCGAAGAACAGCACCAGGATGTCGGCGGTGAACGCCCGGTCGCGGAACACCCGGAGGGTGATCAGCGGATGCTCCACCCCCAGCTCGTACCGGCAGAACACCGCGAGCACGACCAGTCCGCCGACGATGCACAGCCAGGTCGGGAAACTGCTCCAGCCCCATGCGGACGCCTGCTGGAGGCCCAGCACGCTCAGCCCCATGCCGACGGCGACGAACACGGCACCGGGGACATCGAGGCGTTCCCGGCGGGAGTCGCCCGGAATGCGGGCCATCGCCGTCAGTACGAGCGCGACGATAGCGACGGGCACGTTGACCCAGAAGATGGCACGCCAGGTCCAGCCGGTGAGCCAGCCGCCGAGCAGGGGGCCGAGGGCGGTCAGGGCGCCGGAGAGGCCGAAGAACAGGGCCAGTGCCCGCCCGCGCCGCTCGACCGGGAAGACGGCGATGACCACGGCGAGCGCGGCCGGGAACATCAGGGCCGCGCCGAGGCCCTGGGTGGCCCGGAAGATGATCAGCCAGGTCTGGGCGAAACCGGTCTCGGGCACGCTTCCGCACAGCACGGACGAGATGACGAACGTCAGGGTGCCGATCAGCACGATCCGGCGGTGCCCGAAAATGTCGGCCAGCCGCCCTCCGAGGGCGAAGAACGCCGCCAGCGAGAGCAGATAGGCGTTGACGACCCATTGCATGCCCGAGGAGGAGAGGCCCAGTTCGTTGATGATGCTGGGCGCGGCGATGGACACGATCGTCTGGTCGATGAAGGTCATCGACACCGCGAAGAGCATCGCCGCGAGCGCCAGCGTCTGGTTCGGCGCGCCGCGCGAAGAGACGGATGCGGTGCCCGCGCCGGCTCCGGACGGGGGCCGTTCGGTACTCATGATCCGAGTTTGGCCTCGAAGGGCCCGGCTCGCACATCCGGCCGATCCGAGGATGAATGACCACGTCGACAGCACAGGAGAAGGGAAGCGCCACGACTGTTGCCGGGGCGGGCCGGTTCGGCGGGACGCCGGGGCGGGCCGACTCCCCAGCCGCCAGGTCGGTTCCGTTCCCGAAGCGCCGGGTCGGTTCGGCGGGGCGCCGGTCAGTTCGCGGGGCGCTGGATCAGGCTCTTGAACGCGTCCAGGTTGCGGGTGGATTCGCCGCGCGAGACCCGCCACTCGTACTCACGGCGGATCGCGCTCGCGAAACCCAGCTCCAGCAGTGTGTTGAAGGAGCCGTCCGCCGCCTCCAGGATCGTGCCGAGCAGCCGGTCGAGTTCGTCGGGTGTGACCACGGACAACGGGAGTTTGCCCACGAGATAGATGTCGCCGAGGGAGTCGATCGCGTAACTCACCCCGTACAGCTTGAGGTTCCGTTCGAGCAGCCAGCGGTGGACGGCCGCGTCGTTCTCGTCGGGGTGGCGGACGACGAAGGCGTTGACGGAGAGCGAGTGCTTGCCGACGAGGAACGAGCACGTCGTCGAAAGCTTCCGGGTACCCGGGAGTTTGACCACGTAGGAGCCGGTGTCCGGGCTCTCCCACTCGAGGTCCGCGTCCGTGAAGGTCTGCTCGATGACCCGGGTCACCTGCTGCACGTCAGACATGGGGCGAGCGTACGTCAGTGGTGGGCGGCCCGGGTGCGGCGGCGGTGCTCGTACATGGCCGCCTGATAGACGTCCGCCGTCGTCGACGCCGCCGTGTCCCAGCCGAACGACTGGGCGTGCCGGGCAGCGGCCGCGCCCATCCGGTCCGTCAGCAACGGGTCCCGTACGAAGCAGGCCAGCACGTCTGCGTAGTGCGCGGGGTCGTGTCCGGGCACCAGGAAGCCGGTGCGCTCGTCGCGGACGGCGACCGGGAGTCCGCCGACGGAGGCCGCGATCACCGGCGTTCCCGCCGCCTGGGCCTCGATGGCGACGAGGCCGAAGGACTCGCTGTACGAGGGCATGACCAGCACGGAGGCGGCCCGGAACCAGTCCGCGAGCCGCTCCTGGTCGACCGGCGGCCGGAAGTGGACGACGTCCGCGATGCCGAGCCTGGCCGCCAGCTTCTGGAGACCTTCGGGCTTGGCGAGGCCGCTGCCGCTGGGGCCCCCGACGACGGGCACGAAGATACGGCGGCGCAGTGACGGGTCGCGCTCCAGCAGGGTCGCCACGGCACGCAGCAGGATGTCGGGGGCCTTCAGCGGCTGTATACGGCCTGCGAAGACGGGGATGAACGCCTCCTGCGGGAGCCCGAGGCGGGCCCGGGCGGCGGCACGGCCGTCCGCGGGGCGGAAGAGGTCCAGATTGACGCCCGGGTGGACGACGGCGACCTTCGCCGGGTCCGCGTCGTAGAAGCGGACGAGTTCGCCGGCCTCCTCCGCCGTGTTGGCGATCAGCCGGTCCGCGGCGTTCACGATCTGGGTCTCGCCGATCACGCGCGTGGCCGGCTCCGGGGTGTCGCCCTCCGCCAGCGCGGCGTTCTTGACCTTGGCCATGGTGTGCATGGCGTGCACGAGCGGGACGCCCCACCGTTCGGCCGCGAGCCAGCCGACATGGCCGGAGAGCCAGTAGTGGGAGTGGACGAGGTCGTAGTGACCGGGGCGGCGGGCCGCCCACGCCTGCATCACGCCGTGCGTGAAGGCGCACAGCTGGGGCGGCAGGTCCTCCTTGGCCAGGCCCTCGTAGGGGCCGGCGTCGACATGCCGTACGAGGACGCCCGGTGCGAGCTCCACGACGGGCGGCAGCTCGCCGGTGGTGGCTCGGGTGAATATCTCGACCTCGACGTTGATGGCGGCGAGGCGCTTGGCGAGCTCGACGATGTACACGTTCATGCCGCCCGCGTCGCCCGTGCCCGGCTGGTGCAGGGGGGAGGTGTGGACGCTGAGCATCGCGACCCTGCGCGGCTTGCGGTGGCCGCCGGGGAAGCGGATACGCGGTGCCATCCGGCTGCTGCCGAGGCGGGACACGTACTGGCTCACGGCGGCGGTCCTCTCGCTGCGGGCACGGCTAGGTGCGGGGCAGGCGGTCCCGCACGGTCTCACAACAGCGGAGGGGTGACTTCCATTTCCGGCTGCAGCCACTTTGCCAAATCATTACCGTCAGCCGGCCATGCCGCCCCTTGCGCACGTGGCGGCGCCGCCGGTCCCCGGGGCGTCCGCTCGCGGGTGGCTCCACCACTCCCGGACTTCCGCCCGCCTTGTCGCCGGGAGCCCGGCGACAAGGCGGGCGGCGGCGACGCGGCGGACGGGCGCGCCCGCAGCGGCCGGGGCGTACGGCCGGCTCCCGCCGGGAGCGGGCCCGGCAACGGCCCGGGCCGGCAGCACCGGCGGTGACGGCCGAGCACGGATGGCGATGACCAGGCACCGTCGGTGACGACCGAGCTCTGATGGCGGGGCGAGTAGCCGGCGGTGACGACCGAGCGTTGACGGCGGGGCGAGTAGCCGGCGGTGACGACCGAGCGTTGACGGCGGGGCGAGTAGCCGGCGGTGACGTCCGGGTCCGCTGTGCGCCGGTCCGACCACATACCCTCGCTGCCATGAACCGCCCCGTCGGCACCGCGACCCGCGGGACGACCAACCCCAACCGGCTCCGCCGAATGGACCGCTGGATCGCCCATGCGCACGGCCCTGCCCTGCGCCGCGCCGACTCGGCGCCCGTCGCCGTCGACCTCGGATACGGCGCGGCCCCGTGGACCGCGGTCGAACTGCTGCGGCGGCTGCGTACAGCGGATCCGCGGTGCCGAGTCGTCGGCATCGAGATCGACCCGGCCCGGGTCGCGGCCGCCGAGCCGTACGAGCGCGACGGGCTCACCTTCCGCCACGGCGGCTTCGAGGTGCCGACCGCGGACCGGCCGGTGCTCATCAGGGCGGCCAACGTGCTGCGCCAGTACGACGAGTCCGAGGTCGCCGACGTGTGGGCACGGCTGTGCGGCAGGCTCGCGCCCGGCGGGCTGCTGGTCGAGGGGACGTGCGACGAGATCGGGCGGCGGCACGTATGGGTGGCGCTCGGCCCGGAGGGGCCGCGGACGGTGACCTTCGCGACCCGGCTCGGTTCACTGGACCGCCCCTCCGATCTCGCCGAGCGGCTGCCCAAGGCGCTCATCCACCGCAATGTGCCGGGCGAGCCGGTGCACGCCTTCCTACGGGACTTCGACCGCGCGTGGGCGGCCGCTGCGCCGTACGCGTCGCTCGGCGCGCGGCAGCGCTGGATCGAGGCAGTGACGGATCTGGCGGGTACCTGGCCGCTGACGGACGACCGGAGGCGGTGGCGGCAGGGCGAGGTCACGGTGGAATGGGCGGCAATTGCTCCGAATGCAGAATGAAAGTTCCTTTTCCCGTCCGGAGTCCCACGCGGACTCCCGGGCGCACAGGCGGCCGTCCGCCCCGCGTGCCGCTCCACCCCACCCCACGCCCACCCCCACTCCGCCCCGCTCCAACCACGATCGGGTGAACCGACCGAACACGGGAACGCACAAGACGCATTGCTCGTCAGTGGAGTAGGAGAGATCAGCGGGCGCGCTGCGGGGTGGGGCGATCCATGGGGGATGATCTGCGTGCCGAACTGCCGATCGACTCTGTCACTTTTGCGTGCGTCATGACACCATCACGACGTCACTTACAAGTTACTGACGGTTAATCACATTCGGATGCCCCCGCACGGCGGCCGGATGCCAGGCGTTCGCCCGAAGGGGGAGTCGTGAACCGACGCCACTGTGCCACTGCCGCGATCACACTGGTCTGCGCTCTGACGCTGCTGACGTCTCCCGGGCCGGCCTTCGCGGCCCCTGAGCCGGCCCCGACGACCCCGGCGTCCGTCACGCAGCCGAACGCACCCGCGCCGCCCGCTCCCCCGGCTTCCCCCGCGCCGAACGCGTCACTCGAGGAGGTCCGCCTCGAGATCGACGCCCTGTACCGCAAGGCGGCCTCCGCGACCGACGCGTACAACCTCGCGGAGGAACAGACGCAGCAGCAGTCGGCCGAAATCGTGAAGCTGGCACAGGAAATGGCCAGGGGCCAGGCCAGGATCAAAGAGCTGAAGGACCGGGCGGGCGCCGCCGCCCGCGCCCAGTACCGCGGGGGCGGCCTGCCGCCGGAGGCGCAACTGGCGCTCGTCGACGACCCCCAACTCTTCCTCGACGGCGTCGGCCGTATCCAGCAGGGCCAGAAGGCCACCCAGGACCTGATCACAGAGCTGACCCGGACCCAGGCCGATCTGGCCACCTACACCAAGGACGCCAGCACCCAGTGGGAGCGGCTGGAAGCCAATCGCGCCAAGAAGGAAAAGGCAAAGAAGGAGATCAAGGAGAAAATCGCCGCGGCCAAGAAGATCGAGGACCGGCTCGAGAAGGAGGAGCTGGCACGGCTGCGGCAGCTGGAGCGGCAGGCGCAGCACAAGGCCCAGGCGGCCTGGCTGGGTTCGGGCATCCTGAAGGGCGTCGGCGGCACCGCGAGCGAACAGGGCCGCAAGGCAGTCGAGTTCGCGACGCGGCAGCTCGGCAAGCCCTATGTGTGGGGCGCCGAGGGCCCCGGCTCGTACGACTGCTCGGGGCTCACGTCACAGGCGTGGGCCGCGGCGGGACGGGGCATCCCCCGCACCTCGCAGGAGCAGTGGCGGCTGCTGCCCCGGATCGACATCAAGGACCTGCGGCCCGGCGATCTGATCATCTACCACTCGGACGCCAGCCACGTGGGCATGTACGTCGGCAACGGCGCGATAATCCACGCGCCCCGACCGGGCAGGAACGTGACCGTCGCCGGCGCCGGCTCCATGTCCATCCTCGGGGTCGTACGCCCCGACAGGTGACGTGGACCGCCGAGGAGCCGTCCACCGCACGGCGGTACGGCCCGCGTGACCCGCGCCACGCGGAGACCGGGGCAATAGGGACGCGCCGGGTGATGTTCGTCATGAGAGGTCCGGCAACTACGCCCTCATGCGCGGCATATGCCAACGGCTCTTCACTGATCGCCATTCCGTTCGGCCGCCCCGTACCGCTATGGTCCCGGTCATGAGGGCACCTCCCGGGCGCAGCCCTGGGGGAGGGACGTCGATCGTCTCCCTGCCCACCCTCGGGGGGAGGGAAGGAACAGCACCGATGCCCGTACCCGTACCGCGACAGAGGAGCGTTCCCGTCGCGGAGAGCGCCCCCGGCGGATCCGGCGGCGACCTGACGCTTCTGGTCGTCGAGGACGACCCCGCGGGCACCCTGAGCGTCCCCGAGCTGCTGGACGACACCGGCACGCGCGTCCGGGTCCGCACCGCACGGAATCTCACCGAGGCGGAGCGGCTGCTCACGGACGACGTGCACTGCGTCATCGTCGATCTCGCGCTGCCCGGCCGCGCGCAGGACGACGCCCTCGGCGCACTCAAGCACGTACTGCGCCTCGCACCCCGGCACGCCGTACTTGCGCTGACCGGGTCCGGTGACGCGGAGCTGGCGGCCGAGGCGGTACGGATCGGCGCCCAGGACCACCTCGTACGCGAGGAACTCGACGGACGCCTGCTGACCCGCGCCGTGCGGTACGCGGTGGAGCGCAAACGCGCCGACACCGTACAGGTCAAACTCGCGGAGTCCCGGCTGCGCGCCCAGGAGAACGCCCGCCTGGAGCGCGGGCTGCTGCCCACCCCCCTGCTGGAGGGCTCGGACCTGCGCTTCGCCGCGCGCTACCGCCCCGGCCGCTCCCGCGCACTGCTCGGCGGCGACTTCTACGACACCGTCCGCACCCCGGACGGCACGGTCCACGCCATGATCGGCGATGTCTGCGGCCACGGCCCCGACGAGGCCGCACTCGGCGTGGAGCTGCGCATAGCGTGGCGGGCGCTGACATTCGCCGGCCTGTGCGGCGACGACCTGCTCTCCACGCTCCAGCAGGTGCTGGAGCACGAGCGGGAGAGCGAAGAGATCTTCGCGACCCTCTGCACCGTGGACATCGCGCCGGACGGGCGCCGGGCCGGGCTGTACCTGGCAGGCCACCCCACCCCGCTGATCGCCCGCCACGGCCGTGCCGCGCAGCTGCTGCCCTACGACGACGGCGGCCCGGCACTCGGCCTGCTGCCGCGGGCCCGGTGGCCGCGCCGACAGGTGGAGCTGGGCAGCGCCTGGAGCCTGATGATGTACACGGACGGGCTCATAGAGGGTCGTCAGGGTCCGGACACGAAGCAGCGCCTGGGGCAGGAGGGCATGGTCACGATGATCGACCGGCAGCTCGCGGCCGGCCTGGAGGGCGAGGCGCTGCTGGAGGCGGCCGTCGGTGAGGTACGCGAACTCAACGGCGGTGACCTGACGGACGACGTGGCGGTGCTGCTGCTCAGCCGGAGCGGCACCCGCCACTGACCCGGACCGGCGCGCCTACCGGACCGACGCGCCGACCAGCCACCAGCCACCAGCCACGGGAACGGCGCCGACCGAACGGCGCCGACCGCCGAGATGTACGGGTTACCGTCCGCCGTTGTAGGGGCCGTACGGGCCGTCGCTGCTGGAGCCGCCACGACGCGGGCCACCGCCTCCGGTGACCTGCTGCAGGGCGGGGCGGACGTCGACGAAGAACACGATCGAGGCGATCAGTCCCGCGATCGACAGGAACAGCATGGGGATGAACAGGTTCACCGCGACCGCGACGCCGAGGATGACCATCCAGAACGGCTTGGTCTTCTTGTCCGCGGCCCGGTAGGCGTCCTCACGGGCCAGGGCGGCCATGACGAACGCGGCCACGGACGTGACGAGGAAGACCAGATTGACGATCAACATGAGTCCGAAGTCGAAGTTCTCAGCCAGCATCCTCAGCACCGCCTAGTGAGTGGTTGGTGTGACCTTGCCCCGCGGCCAAGGTACCTCCGTGGGGCACCCATGCGCGATGAACGTGCCGGACGCCGCGTCACCGCGGCGCCCGCGCTTCGCTCACTTCGCGGCCGGCGGCGTGCTCTTCTTGGCGGCCGGCTTGCGCGCCGTGGTCCTGCGGGCGGCCGGCTTCTTGTCCTCGGCGGCCTTCGGCTGCGCGACCGTCGCGTCCCCGGTCCCGGCTGCGGGCTCCGACGTCGCACCCTTCGCCGACACGGACTCCGGCTCGGACTTCGGCTCGACGGCGACGGCGATCTCGGTGATCTCCTCCGCCGCCTCGCCGCGCCACGCCCGCACGGTCTGCTCACCGTGCTCGGCGACCTTCTCGTACGTCTCACGGGCCTTGACCGCGTACTCGGCTGCCACGCCGACGCCACGCAGCGCCAGGTCCTGAGCGCTCTCGCCGAACTTCTTCAGGTCGGTGTCGAAGGACCCGATCACCTCGGCGACCTTGGCCTGCATGGTGGCCTGCGCCTCCTTGGCCTGCGTGGTCACCTTCTCCTGCACGGCCTTGGGGTCCGTGTTGCGCACGGCGTCGATCCGGGCCGGGGCCTCGGCGGCGAGCTGCTCGATCAGCACCGGCACCTTCCTGGCCTGCTGAACGGCGAGGTCGGCGGTACCGGCCGCGAAGTAGAGAGGGGTCGGGTCGGTGAGGGTCTTACGCAGGTCATCGGTGATGGCCATGACTGTGGTCCTCCCGGAACGCAGATCGGTTCATTTCGTGTTCGGTCCGGCATCGCCCGGCTCGTCGGCCGTGCGGGGGCCGTCGGCGGCGGTGTCCAGGGCGATGTCCTGGGCAGTGCCCTCAGGCACGTCCGCGGCATCGGCGGCCTCGAGCCCGTTCTCCTTGCGAAAGGACTCGTAGATCTGCAGAAGCACCTGCTTCTGCCGCTCGTTGATGGAGGGATCGGCAAGGATGACGGCACGCGTCTCCAGCTCGTCCCTCTCCTGTTCGTCGAGGATCCCGGCCCGCACGTACAGCGTCTCCGCGGAGATCCGCAGGGCCTTGGCGACCTGCTGGAGGACCTCCGCGCTCGGCTTGCGCAGCCCGCGCTCGATCTGGCTCAGATACGGGTTGGACACCCCGGCGGCATCGGCGAGCTGCCGCAGGGACAGCTGCGCGGTGCGCCGCTGTTCGCGGAGGTACTCACCAAGATTGCCGACGTTGAGCGATGCCATGTGGTCATGGTGCCCGGCAGGCGCTAACTTTTGCAAGCACCTGCTTGCAAAAGTGTTCCTCGCAACACCGCGCGGGCTTACGGTCCAGCTACCGGCGTCACCCTCTCCGGGCGGATTCGCGAGCCACGCGTTCCAGGCTGCTGCGGTGGTGCTCCCACCATGCCGGGTCGCCCGTCGGCATGCTGTCGTTGTCCTTTCTCATCCCCACGGCACCGTCTGTGAGCTCGCGGAGAATGTCGGCCTGTCCAGCATGCCGTTGCGCGTCGGCGATCACGCGTACCACGGCATGGTGCAACGTCACCCCGTCCCTGCCGGTCGGCCACCACGGCACCCTGCCGGTCGTGTCCAGGGGCAGCGCGGCGATCGTCGCGTCCGCGTGCGCCCACGCCCGGTGGTAGAGCTTCACGATGTCCTCGCGTGACTCGTCGGCGGTGACCCACATGTCCGCGTTGGGCTCGGCACCGTCCGCGAGGACCTCATGGGGCCCGGCCGACCTCGACGTGGCCCACTGCTCGACCGCGCTCGCCCTGCTGCACGGCCCGGACGAGGGCATGCGCTTCGCGGACCGGTACGCCGCCGAGGGCGGCCGGCTGTCCCGCGACCCGGCCGCCCACCTCTACTGGCGCATGCCGGACGCGCTCGCCTTCGCCCCCGACGCGGAGAAACTCGCCGCCCCCTGGCGGGAATGCGGCCGCACCGACCTGACCGCCCCGCTGCTCGCCCGCCGCCTCGAGGACTATCTCGAAGCCCTGCTCCGTCGCTACGGCTGAGCCTCCCCGCTTGCCGACGTCAGCAGGGCCATCTCGTCGTCCGAGAGCCGCAGGGCACCGGCTGCCACGTTCTCCGCCAGGTGGGCCGGGTTGCCGGTGCCCGGGATCGCCAGCACGTGCGGGCCGCGCTGCAGGGTCCAGGCGAGCCGGACCTGCGCGGGAGTGGCGCCGTGGGCGCGGGCGACCGCGAGGACCTCGTCGCTCTCCGTACCCCTCACGCCGGCCTCGCGCCCCGCGCCCGCGACGGCGAAGAACGGCACGAACGCCACGCCCTGTTCACCGCAGGCGTCCAGGAACGCGTTGTGTTCGGGCGAGGCCCCCACCCCGAACGGGTTCTGTACGCAGACCACCGGAGCGATGGCCCGGGCCTCCGCAAGGTGCCGGGGTCTGACGTGGGAGACGCCCAGGTGCCTGACAAGTCCTGCGTCCCTCAGTTCGGCGAGCGCCCCGAAGTGGTCGGCGAGAGAGCCGTTCTCCTGGCTCCGAGGCATGCGCAGGTTCACCACGTCGAGGTGGTCGCGGCCGAGTTGCCGCAGGTTCTCCTCGACCTGGCCGCGCAGTTGCTCCGGTCTGGCCCACCACCACTGCCCCGAGGTGTCCCGGCCCGGCCAGACCTTGGTGGCGATGACGAGGTCGTCCGGGTACGGCGCGAGCGCCCGGTTGATCAGCTCGTTGGCGGAGCGCGTCGAGGAGAAGTAGAACGCGGCGGTGTCCATGTGATCGACCCCGAGCTCGACCGCCCGCCGCAGCACGGCGACGGCCCGGTCCCGGTCACTCGGACTGCCGTCCGCCTTCGCCGTAAGCCGCATCGCGCCGAATCCGATCCGGTTGACCTTGAGGTCGCCCAGCGTCCAACTCCCGGCCGCCGCCGCGTCGATCTTCTGCGAAGTCATCCCGGGATGATGGCATGAGCCCCGTCGCCGCACCGACCGGATCACACGTCGCCGCACCGAACGGAGCCGGTGGCAACGAGGAACGGCGGCAACGGGCAAGCTGCGGAGGCGTCGAGGCGTGCGACCGCGCCGGTGAACACCCCGTACAGCGGTGCGGTCACACGACTCCGCCACGGCGATCGCCGCCGGATCGGCGACGGTTCACAGAACACCGGCGCGCAGCTGCGCGAAGCCCAGCTCCGCCGCCGCCACCGCGTCCGGCGCCACGTCGTCCGCACGTTCGCCCGCCTCGATCCGCCGCCAGTTCTCCTCGGCGAGGATGCGCTGCACGGCCACGATCTGACCCGCCGCGAGCCGCGCGGCAAGCCCCTCCGTACCCGCCCCCCGCAGCGCCTGCACCAGCGCCTGCTCGGACCTGCCCCGATAGGCGTGGAGCCGCGCCACCAGGCTCGGCGTGCCGTAGAGCAGCCGATGGAAGGCGAGTACGCCCGGTTCGTCGTTCAGGCCGGTCACCGGGTCGCGTCGCGACAGTCCGTCGAGGAAGTGGCGGCGCAGGGCGTCGAGCGGCGCGATGCCGGCCGCCCGGGCCGCGACCACACGGGCGGCCTCGTCCTCGTGATCGGCGAACCGGTGCAGTGCCAGATCCTCTTTCGCGGGGAAGTAGCGGAACAGTGTCGGCTTCGAGACGTCCGCCGCGGCCGCGACCTCGGCGACGGAGACGGCGTCGAAGCCCCGTTCGAGGAAGAGCGCGATCGCGGCGTCCGAGATCGCCCGGTACGTGAGGCGCTTCTTGCGCTCCCGCAGCCCCATCCCGCCGTTCACGCCGCACCGCCCTCCTCGTGCACGGCGCCGCCGCGCCTGGGGCCGCGATTCACCCCGGCGCGGTCCGCCCCGGCGCGGTCGGCCTTGCCGCGGTCCGCCCCGTCGCCCCGGCCTGCACGGTCGGCCCCGTCGCCCCGGCCGTCGCACGCTTCGCCGCCGCCCCGGGCGCGCCTGCCGATCAGCACGCCAACCCCGTCCAGCAGGCGCTCCAGGCCGAAGAGGAAGTCGAAGTCCTGCGTGTCCGGTTCGTACATCACCTTCGACTCGAGCAGTCGGGCGAGAGCCGGATAGCGCTGGGGGTCCGCCAAGCGCTCCAGGGTCTGTGCGTAATGTCGCATGACGGCCTCCGGCGGCTCACCGCTCGCCGCGATCGCCGCATCCAGATCCGCCATGAGCATGGCCTCGTTGCGCACGAAGCCGCCGACCAGCAGGATCACCGAGATCTTCTCGGCCTCGTCGAGGCCGGTGTCGGCCAGGGCGGCGAGGCCACGGTCCCACCAGGCAACCGAATTGGGGGTGGCCGGCGGGCCGGAGATGGGGATGCGCAGCATCCACAGGTTCCGGTGGAACACCTCCCGCTGCGCCCGGGCCCACGCCGCCAGCGCCTCGCGCCAGCCGGTCCCCGGAGGCGGCGGCGCAGGGGGCAGGCCGACGGCCTCCTCCTGCATCAGGATGTAGAGCTCGTCCTTGGCGGCGACGTACCGGTACAGGGACATCGTCGAGACGCCCAGTTCCTTGGCGACCCGCCCCATGGAGACAGCGCCGATCCCTTCGGCCGACGCGAGAGCGACGGCGGCCGCGACGATCCGCTCGATGCCGATCCCCGGTTTGGGGCCCTTGCCCGGCCGTTCCCTCAGCCCCCACGCCGCCTCGATGCTCGCAGGCAGCCCGGTGCCGGTCCGCGCACCTCCCGGGCCGCGCCCGCGTCCGTCGCCCGCCATTGCCTCCGCCGCCCTCTGACCGCCGACCACCGGCCACCGTCTTGACGACCGCCGTCCTGGTGTCGCCCGCACCCTCTGGTGCTTGACTCACATCCTAGTTATGCGTAAGCCTTACGCAGTAGCGCGTATCTCATACACAGAAGGTACGCGGAAGGAGTCCGCCGCCATGAGCACTCACCAACCGCCGCCCTCCGACACCACGAAACCGGCGACCACCGTGCCGACCCGCGAGGCGGCCGCCGGGGCGGCCCGCGAGGCGGCCGCCGCGTCGACCGCCGGGGCGGCCGTCGAGGCGCAGGGCCTGCGCAAGTCCTACGGAAAAGTCACCGTGCTCGACGCTCTGGATCTCGTTGTCGAGCGCGGCAGCGTCTTCTCCCTGCTCGGACCGAACGGCGCCGGCAAGACGACGACCGTGCGGATCCTCGCCACCCTCGCCGCCCCCGACGCCGGAAGCGCCCGGGTCGCCGGACACGACGTGACGGCCGACCGCGACCGGGTACGCCGGGCCATCAGCCTCACCGGCCAGTTCGCGGCGGTCGACGAGAAGCAGACCGGCGAGGAGAACCTCCGCATGATGGGCCGCCTCAGCGGCCTGTCACGCCGGGCCGCCCGCCACCGCGCCGCCGAGCTGCTCGAACGCTTCGACCTCACCGGCGCCGCCCGCCGCCTCGCGGCGACGTACTCCGGCGGTATGCGCCGTCGGCTGGACCTCGCCGCCGGGCTCGTCGGCGAACCGGAGGTCGTGTTCCTCGACGAGCCGACGACGGGTCTCGACCCGCGCAGCCGCCAGGAGCTCTGGCAGGTGGTGCGCGACCTCTCCGCCCGCGGCACCACCGTCCTCCTCACCACCCAGTACCTGGAGGAGGCCGACCGGCTGGCGGACCGCATCGCCGTCATGGACGGCGGCCGCATCGTCGCAGAAGGCACGGCGGCGCAGTTGAAGGCCATGGTCGGCGGCCACCGACTGGACCTCGTCTTCACCGACCCGGCCGCCTACCGGCGGCACAAGGGCCGGGCCGCGCACCGCGCGCCGGAGACCCTCACCCTCGGCGTACCGACGGACGGCTCGGCCGCCCTCGTCCGCGCCCTGCTCGACGAGATCGACCCGGACCGGCGGGACGTGGCCCGCTTCTCCCTGCACACGACGACGCTCGACGACGTGTTCCTTTCCCTCACACGTACCGGCACGCGCCGCCAGGAGGAGACCACCCATGCCTGAGTCCCCCGGTTCAGCCGGCCTCCTGACCCCCGCCCTCACCATGACCGGCCGCTGCATCCGCCTCAGCCGCCGCGACGTCGACTCCGTCATCACCTCGATGATGCTCCCGGTCATGCTGATGCTCGTCTTCGTCTACTTCCTCGGCGGAGCGATCAACACCGGTGCGGAGTACGTCGACTACGTCGTGCCCGGCATCCTCGTCCTGTGCGCCGCCTTCGGCTCGGCCGGCACGGCTGTCCGCGTGAGCGAGGACATGAAGGGCGGCATCATCGACCGCTTTCGCTCCCTCGACGTGGGCGGTACGTCGATCCTGGCGGGCCATGTCGTGGCGAGCACCGTACGCAACCTCTTCTCGACCGCGCTCGTCCTCGGCGTCGGCCTCCTCATCGGCTTCCGCCCCTCGGCTCCGCCGGCCGGCTGGCTCGCCGCCGGGGGCGTCCTGGTCGTGTTCCTGATCGCGCTGTCCTGGCTCTCCGCGGCGGTCGGCCTCCTGGCGAAGACACCGGAGGCGGCGGCGGGCTTCACCTTCTTCATGATGTTCCTGCCCTATCCGAGCAGCGCGTTCGTCCCCATCGAGACGATGCCGACGTGGCTCCACGGCTTCGCCGACCACCAGCCGGTCACCCCGCTGATCACATCCCTCCGCGGACTCCTCCACGACCAGCCGGTGGGCTCCGCGCCCTGGCTGGCGCTGGCATGGTGCGGTGGAATCCTCGCGGTGGCGGTGGCGCTGTCGGGAGTGCTGTTCCAGGCGCGTACGGCGTGAGACCGGCACTCCTGTCGCACGTTCACGCCCCTGCCCACGCTCCCGCCGCGGCGTCGCGCCCGCCGACACTCCTGTCGCACGTACCCGCCCTGCCCCCGCTCCCGCCGCGGCCTCACGCCCCGCCGGCGGTCTCGGCCAGCGCCTGCGCTATCCGCCGCCTGCTCGGCACCCGCCGGGTGCCGAGCGGTCTGCGCGCCGCCCGCATGACGGACTCGATCCCGGCCACCACCCGGTCGCGTCCCCCCTTGTCGGGGCAGCGCGAGAAGTCCGACGCCAGTCTGATCACATCGATGTGGACCGACTGCAACCGCTCGAAGTCGCGATACACCCTCAGCGCCCGGCGATGACCGGCGAGCGCGGCAGGGTTCACCTGGCGGAGGGCCGCACACCAGACCCGGTGCGCGGCCCGCCGTTCCGCCCACGTCGCGTACCGCATTCGGGACAGATGCGATGCCAGCTCGTACACGGGGTCGCCGAGCAGGGCGAGTTCCCAGTCGATCAGCGAGAGCCCGCCGTCGGGCCCGACGATCAGGTTGCCGCGGTGGATGTCGGTGTGCAGCAGCACGAAAGGGCGCTCACCCAGCGGGTGTGCGCGCTCCAGCAGCCGGGCGAAGACACCGTCCGGGACCCGGAGCGCGGCGAACAGGGCCTGATGGTTCTTGCCGTGCCGCCCCTTCACCTCGCTCTCCGTGAACTCGACGAGCGTACGCAGGAAGCCGGCGCAGTCGCCGTCCTCCGGCCAGTCGTCGGGGCAGGCGGGCAGCGTAGCCGGCGGTACCGTGGCCAGCTGCCGGAAGATCTCGCCGAGCGCGTCGATGTACGCGCGCCCGACCGGGGCGTCACGGCCCGCCAGCTCGGCGAGCGACCGGCCTTCGGCGAACGAATGCACGGTGAAACCCGGCCGGTCGGCGAGCACCCGGGGACTGCCCCTCACCCGGCCGCGGATGGCGCCGAGTACCTCTCCCTCGGGCCATATCCGTAAGTTGAGCTGCGCGGCCTCGGTGATCGGGGTCCGGAATTTCACGATCGTGCCCGCGGGCAGCGCGACGGACCGTGCCGGGCCGGGAGGCAGCCGCACGCAGTGATTACGGTGGTAGTAGCCGGCGAGCGGAGCGCCTTCAGCGGCTGTCCGGTACAGCGAGACCCAGGTGTCCACGACACGGTCGGAGTCGCTGCGCGCTACATCGGGCATGCGGCTCCTGCGCTCTCAGGTCCGACGACACCGGCGGCGGGCCGTCCCCGACCGCCGATCAGCTTCATACCCAGCAGTAGCCAGAGGCTCAAACCCGCCGCGCCGCAACAAAGTCCGGAAGCAGGGATGTCATGTCGGGCACGGCGTGCGCCACCTCGACCGGCTCCGGACGGCGCCATCTGCCCTCGTCGGGGTGGACGCCGAGGAACGGCATGCCGACGCGTTGCGCCGCGCCCGCGTCCGCCCGCGAATCACCGACCATCACGCTGTCGACGGGACGCACGCCACTGCCGTGCAGCACATGAAGCAGCCCGAAGGGGTCCGGCTTCATCAGCTCCGGAGCGTCGGGCCGGCCGACGACACCGGCCGTGATGTGCTTCTCGAGGTCGTGCCGCTTGAGGAAGGTCTGCACCGCCAGTTCGCAGTTGTTGGACACCACGGCCATCTCTTTGCCCAGGCCGGTCAGTTCCTCCATCAGCGCCGCGGCTCCCGGCATGCGCGCGGCCGACTCCGCGGCCGCCACCTCCTCGGCGTCCAGCCGCTCCTTGACGGCGGTCACCAGGCCGGGCGCAGTGTGCCGGTACGTGGCGTGGATCCGGGTGAAGACGACGAGCGGATCAGCCAGGCCGGTGGCACCCGCGCCGTGGCAGGCGTCGGAACCGGCCAGCTCGCGGAGCCTCTCCGCGATCCTGTCGGCCGGGCTGCGGACGAACAGGTCGCACACGATCTTGTCGAAGTCCAGGACCACCAGCGAAGCCCCGGAGAGCAGGACCCACGCCGGGTTCCGGTCGTCGCCGCCGGCACCGGTGCCGGTTCCCGTTCTGGCGTCGGTGTCCCCGACGGCGTCGGCGCCGGCGCCGGTGTGGGCATGGGGGTCGGTACCGGTATTGGTGTCGGCGTCGGTGTCCGGGGCGGTGTCGGTGTCGGTGTCGGTGGGGGGCACGATCAGTCGCCGAAGTCCGCATCCTGGGCCAGCAGGTCCCAATAGGAGTCGAAGAAGGTCTGCGCCGTCTCCACCTTCAGTGCCTGGTCAGGCTTGGAATACGGAAAGAGCGTCGCGCCGAGCCCGAGGGAGTTGAGGGTTGTGCCCTCCTGCTCCTCGCCCTCGACCGGGTCGGGATCCGTGCCCTCCAGGGTGTAATAGCCCTCGAGCAGCAGATCCTTGTTCAGCAGATACATCTTGCCGGTCGGCGTGAGCGGCACGGTCCTGATCCGGACCGAGACCTCCGGTACCAGCCGCTGCCGCTTCAGGGTACGCAGCTCGTACCGCACCGACCTGGAGCACTGGATCAACGTGTCACGGTGTCGCTGCCGCGGCCGTTCGTCGTCCGGGTCGGCGAGTGCCGCGGGGAAGGCGAGTCTGATCTTCGGGTCCGGAACCATCAGACGCAGCGAGATGCTCTGCGGCCGGATCACCCCGTCGTGGATCCGGGTGATCTGCGCTCCGAGGTGCCGGTTCATCGTCTCCGAGGTCAGGGAGAACACGTCCAGGGTGATGTGATCGGCCTCGAACGCGGCCTGCAGGTGGGGGCGGAGCGTCTCGAGCGCCGGGAGCGCGGGGGCGGACGGCCGCTGCGGGGGCAAGCCCTCGGACCGCTCCTCGGCGGGCAGGACACGGGCCCCGCTGCCCTGGCGCGACTCGATCAGACCTTCGTCCCTCAGCAGCCGCAAGGCCGTGGTGACCGTCGCACGGGACACGTCGAAGTCGTCCACCAACTGCCGCTGTGTGGGCAGCAGTCTGCCGACTCGGTACACACCGTCGCGGATCCGGGCCCTCAGCTCCTCCGCGACGTACTCGTACTTTCTGCTGCCCTCTGCTTGTCCGCGTGTTGCCACACCACCACCGTACAACTACACCGAGTGCGGCCGTAATTGACTTGTCGCCGTCGACAGGACCGATCCGGCTCCGGCGAGCGGCCAACCCTCAGCCAACCAACCGTCCGATAGTCATACAAGTTTACCGACACGTAGCCAACGGGAAGACAAGTCATATGCCAACCAGTCAGATTTGTATGGGAGTTGGCAGCTCGAGCGAATTTCCACGGGGCGCCCTGGCCGGTGACAACGGCGTACGGGCAGAAGGCGCTCCCCGCCCTTTTGAAGGAGGGGACCCCATGCCTGTGATCGCACTCGTACTCGCAACCCTCACCCTCGGCTTCGAGCAGCTCGTCCAGTGGAAGTACGGCGCCATGGGCGTGGTGGGTCTGGCCATGCTGACCATCGGGCTGAAGGCCCGGAGCGCCACCTGCACGGCCATCGGCTCGATCATCCTCGTCCTGCTGCTGACCCAGCCGGGTCAGTGACCCGGAGGAGCGAGGACCAGCGCCCCGGGAACAGCACCGGCCCGCCGGCCGTCGCTCAGAACACGTCCGGGCACCACGGCCGCCGCGCCGTGCGGAACAGCGTGTCCGCCAGGGCGACCGCGCCCGGACGGTGTTCGTCGACACGGCCGAGGGCCCCGAGGCGCGTCGCGGGCTCGTCGCCCAGACAGAGTGTCGCCAGGCCCTGCACGTCCGGCGTCAGATCCGGTGACTGCGACGTGGGCACGCAGGCCGTGCCGGACGGGGTCGCGTCCAGGCGGTAACGGCCGGAGGCGAGGGACGAGGAGTCCCGGACGTCGAGGACGAGGTTTCTCCACGAACCCGCGTCCGGTTGTCCTTTTCCACGGACCCCGCGGAGCCCACAGACCCCACGGACCCCACGGACCCGCGACGGCTCAGTCAGAACGCCGCTCGGATCGAGCCCACCTCCACGCCACCGCCGAGCAGCGGCATGTGTCCGATCCGGTCGACCACGGGCGCGTCGACGCCCATCAGCCGCAGCGTCCGCGCCAGTACCGGGCCCAGCGCCCGGATCGCGCCGTCGTCGATCTTGAAGGCAAGAGCCCGCCCGTCGGGCAGGGCGACCGCCTGCACCGCCTCGGCGCCCATCTTGGAGAGCGTGCCGGGCACCTCGCGCATCAGCCAGGTGTCCGGGCGGCGTGTACCGGCGACGTACTCGGGGTGGGCGCGCATCGCGTCCGCGACGCGGCGCTCCGCCGAGCCGGGCTCGGCGAGCACGAAGTGCCGGAAGGCGCGGGCCAGGCCGGTCAGCGAGAGGGCCATCAGCGGCGCACCGCAGCCGTCCGTGCCGACCGCGGCGACCGGTTCGCCCGCGGCCTCCTCGACCACCCTGCGGACCAGCTGCTGGAGCGGGTGCGCGGGATCCAGGTAGTTCGTACGGTCCCAGCCGTTCACCGCGCAGGCCGCCAGCATGGCCGTGTGCTTGCCGGAGCAGTTCATGGTGACCTTGTCCCGCACCTGGCCGGAGGCGAGGTACGTCTCGGCCTCCGCCGGGTCCAGCGGCAGGTCCGGCGGGGTCTGCAGTTCGTCCGCCGTGAGTCCGTGTCCGGCCAGCATCTTCCGTACGAGTTCGAGGTGGAAGCCCTCGCCGGAGTGGCTGGCCGCGGCGAGCGCCAGCCGCTCACCGTCGATGTCGAGACCGGCGCGCAGCACGGCCGCGGCCTGCATCGGCTTGTTGGAGGAGCGGGGGAAGACGGGCAGTGCGGGGTCACCCATGGCCGACTCCACGCTGCCGTCGGCCGCGAGGACGACCAGCGAGCCCCTGTGGTGGCCCTCCACGAAGCCCGAGCGGACCACCTCGGCGAGAACCGGCGGCGCCGACGGTATGACGGTGGGGCTGGAGGAGGACATGGAGGACATCGGCGGCCTTCCGGGACAGGGACCCGCGCCGGAGGCCGCTTCGGCCGGGGAGACCCGGGCAAGCCTCAGGTGAGCAGATCGTCGACTTGTGCTTCGCCTTCACGGTACCTGCGGGCGATCTCGGCACTGCAATCGTCGGCGGTCCGCTGCAACAGCCGGCGGCGGTGCGAGACCTGCTCCTCGTAGCCGAGCAGCCTGCCCATCGCCGACCGCAGCTCCTCGTCCGTACGGGCCTCGAGGTCGGAGAGGCCGACCTCGTCCAGCATCTCGGACGCGAGCCGCCGGTACTCCTCCCCGTGCGGCGTGGACAGTGTGACGTGGCGGGCGGATGAGCCTCGCCGGGAGGGTGCGTCGGCGAGGAACAGCCGGTCGCCGACCAGCCGGTCGACCACCGTGCCGGCCGCCCCCGGGTCGCTGCGGCGGGCCAGCTCGGCCCGCAGGATGTCGACCCGGCCCTGGACCAGCCTCCGCACGTAGCTCAGGTCGGCCTCGTCGCGCTGCGAGTCGCGGCGCAGTGTGCGCAGCTCGGGCAGGCGCAGGGCGGCGAGATCGTGCTGCGGGTGCCCGGGCAGCTCCGCGCCGCTGCGCTGCCGCGGCGGGCGTGCCGTCCCGACGCCCGGCGGCAGACTGATCGGTACGGGACCGAGCGACTGCCCGGCGCCAGAAATGGTCATGTGCGTATGTCCGTCCCCTCGACCGGTGCACGGGCTCCCCGGGCCCGAAGGGCCGAGGGGTTTGCACCGCCTTGGTGCATGGTGCCACTCCGATACGTCCCGACGCAGGCACTCTGCACCCGTTCGGCCCTGAACGGCGGCCCGGACGGGTCCCGATAGGTTGCTCTCCATGCGAGCAGTGGTACAGAGGGTGGACGGCGCGAGCGTCGTCGTCGCCGGTGAGTCGGGACCGGAGACCGTCGGTGAGATTCCCGGCGAAGGGCTGTGTGTGCTGGTGGGGGTCACCCACGAGGACACCAAGGAGAAGGCGGCCCAACTCGCCAGGAAACTATGGTCGGTTCGTATGCTCGAGGACGAGAAGTCCTGCTCGGACGTGGACGCGCCCCTGCTGGTGATCTCGCAGTTCACCCTCTACGGGGACGCCCGCAAGGGCCGTCGCCCCACCTGGAACGCGGCGGCGCCCGGTCCGGTGGCCGAGCCGCTCGTCGACGAGGTGGTGGCGCAACTGCGGGCGCTGGGCGCGCAGGTCGAGACGGGCCGGTTCGGAGCGAAGATGCGGGTCTCGCTCACGAACGACGGCCCGTTCACCGTGCTGATCGAGGTCTGAGGCGCACCGCCGGACGCGGGCCTCGCGCCCACACCCCCACACCGCCGGACGCGCGCCTCGCGCCCACACCCACACCCACACCCACACCCACACCCACACCCACACCGGACGCGGGCCTCGCGCCACACCCCCACACCCCCACACCGCCGGACGCGGCCCGAGCAGGCTCGCGCCGGAGCCGCCCGGCTCGGGGGCCGCGGCGAAACCACCGGGGCGCTCCTGCCCCCGGCCGCGGCGAAACCGCCGGGCGCGAGTTCTGCCCCCGGCCGCGATGGAACCGCCCGGGCTCAGGGCTCGACGACCGCCTCCTGGGCGGCGGCCGTGTCCCCGGCCCGCAGCTCGGCGTCCACCGGCACGTTCCGCTTCACCAGCGCGAGCGCGATCGGGCCCAGCTCGTAGTGGCGGGCGGATGTCGTGACGAAGCCCAGCTGGCGGCCCTCCTCGCCCTCGGAGGCGAGCCGGACGGGGGTGCCGGGCACGGGCAGGTGCACCTCGCTGCCGTCCAGGTGCAGAAAGACCAGACGGCGCGGCGGCTTCCCCAGGTTGTGGACGCGCGCCACGGTCTCCTGACCGCGGTAGCAGCCCTTCTGCAGATGCACGGCACTGCCGATCCAGCCCAGCTCGTGCGGGATGGTGCGGTGGTCGGTCTCGAAGCCGAGCCGCGGCCGGTGGTTCTCCACCCGCAACGCCTCGTACGCGAGGATTCCCGCGGCCGGACCGGACCGGGCGGCGTACGACTCGAGATCGGCGCGCGGCAGGAACAGGTCGCGGCCGTACGCGGTCTCCCGTACGACGACGCCGTCCGGCACCTCGGCGATGGACCCGGCGGGCAGATGGACGACGGCGAAGTCGTCGGTGCGGTCCGCGACCTCGGCCTTGTAGAAGAACTTCATCGACTCCAGGTAGGCGAGGAGCGCCTCGCGCGTGCCCGGTTCGACGTGCGCCCAGACCGTCTCGCCGTCGTCGACGAGGTACAGCGCGTGCTCGATGTGGCCGTGCGCGGAGAGGATCAGTGCTTCCGTGGCCTGTCCGGCGGGCAGCTCGCTCACATGCTGGGTGATCAGCAGATGCAGCCAGCTCAGCCGTTCCTCGCCGGTGACGGTGATGACACCGCGGTGCGACAGGTCGACGAAGCCCTTGCCGTCGGCGAGGGATCGCTGCTCACGGAACAGGTCGCCGTAGTGGGCGGCGACCCCTTCGTCACGCCCCTCGGCGGGGACCGCGCCGGGCAGGGACAACAGAGGGCTGGTCGGTGACATGGCCCCAGCCTACGACTCGGCCTGCGCCGCCTTCACGGTGCAGTCGCGGCAGCGGCCGAAGATCGCGAAATGCTTCATGTCCGTCTCGAAGCCGAACGTGTCGCGGAGCTTCGCGGTGAAGTCCGCGGCGATCTCGACATCCGCCTCGATCACGTCCGTGCAGTCACGGCACACCAGATGGAGGTGGTGGTGCCGGTCTGCGAGGTGGTAGGTGGGCGCACCGTGCCCGAGATGGGCGTGCGAGACGAGGCCCAACTCCTCGAGCAGCTCCAGCGTCCGGTAGACGGTGGAGATGTTCACCCCGGACGCCGTCTTGCGCACCTCGCCGAGGATGTCGTCCGGAGTGGCGTGCTCAAGGGTGTCGACGGCCTCGAGGACAAGCTGGCGCTGCGGAGTCAGCCGGTAACCGCGCTGCCGCAGATCACTCTTCCAGTCGGTGCTCACCACGTCCCCAGTGTAGGCAGCCGGTCCCCGCCCCGTCCGGCTGCCCGCCCGAAGTGGGGACCCGCTCGGAAGCGGGACCTGCCGGAAGAGGGGCCTACTTGAAGAAGGGTCTACTTGAAGAAGGCGATGCCGTCGTCGGGGAGGTCGCCGAGGTCCTTGGCCCACGACTCGACCTGCTCGGGCGTGACGACCTTCTTCAGGTGTGCCGACATGTACGGACGCAGCGGCACCTCGGGGGTGGCCTTCTCGCCGACCCACATCAGGTCGCTCTTGACGTAGCCGTACAGACGCTTGCCGCCGCTGTACGGGCCGGAGGCCGCGGTGCGCGCGACGGCGTCGGTCGCCAGGTCGATCTGCGGCTTCTGGTCGGCGAGCTCGCCGTACCAGATCTCCACGACACCCTCGTCGCGGACCATGACGACCTCGACCTTGCGGTCCTTGTCGATCCGCCAGTAGCCGCTCTCGCTCTCCAGCGGCTTGACCTTGTTGCCCTCCGTGTCGAGGACCCAGGAGTGCGAGACGTACTCGATGAAGTCCCGGCCGTCGTGGCTGAAGGTCACGGACTGGCCGAAGTTGCACTTCTCGGCGCCGGGGAAGTCGGAGACACCCGCGCCTTCCCAGGTGCCCAGCAGGAACGCGAGGGGGACGAGGTCCGGGTTCAGGTCGGACGGGATCTCGATCATGAGCAGCTCTGTCGATCTCTAGGGGTCGAGTGGTGCGGGAGGCTGGAGACTACCGCTGGCCCTGGTACAGCTTCTTCACCGTCAGACCTGCGAAGGCGAGGACACCGACGCAGACCAGAACCAGCAGGGCTTCGAAGAAAACGATCACGGGGTGCTCCTCGAATGAGCGTGAAGGCAATAGCGGGCCGGACCCCAGCTTAGTGCGCCGCATTCCGGCCCGTTCCGCGAGGTCGCCCTCGCGTCGATCAGCCGAGCAGCTGGTTCTGCAGGACCACGGTCTGGTGGAAGGGGACGAGCGGCGCGACGCCCTTACGGGAGACCACGACCAGGGCGATCGTGTCACCGGCCGTGATGTACGCGTGCCGGACGTGGACCGGGCCGCGGGGTTCGGCCTCGTCGTACACGTAGCGCTCGATGGACGTGACCCTCGCCTCACGGCCGTAGTCCCCGTCGAACGAGGACATCTCCTCAGTCCCCGTCGAACGAGGACACCTCCTCGACGCCGGTCGGCCGCACCGTCGTGTCGGGAGCCCCACCCAGCTGTCTCCCGAAGAAGTGTCCGGCGAGCGCCGAGGTGTGGAACCGCAGCAGGAAGATCCGTGCCGACGTGCCGTCCGGCATCGACCAACCGCGCGCCGCGATGTGGCGCAGGCCGCCCTCGGTCAGATGCTCGCGCAGCCCCTCGCGGTCGTCAGCGGCGTACTCGCCGAGATACCGGTCGACCGGCACCCGGCTGCGCTCGCCGCCCAGGTCCGGGTCCGGGCTGCAGCGTGGTCCGGCCGCGACGGCGTACGGCAGTCGGCCCGTCGGGTGCCGGTGGCGCCTCGGGTACCGGGTCCGGGTCCGGGTCCGGGTGCCGGTGGCGCCTCGGGTGCCGGGTCCGGGTCCGGGTCCGGGTGCCGGTGGCGCCTCGGGTGCCGGGTCCGAGCCCGGGTCCGGCGGCACGTTGCCGGCGTGCGTACCCAAATGGGCCCCCTGAGACCTGAGGCACGGATTCCGTATCCGCGCCCACGTGCAGACCGCGGCCGGACCACCAGGGTTGTAGCGCCGGGCATTACAGTTCGGCATATGGCGAACAAGCTCGTGATCAAGGTGACCGCCGGTGCCGACGCACCTGAGCGCTGCTCCCAGGCGTTCACGGTCGCGGCCGTGGCCGCGGCCAGCGGCGTGGAGGTGTCGCTGTGGCTGACCGGGGAGTCCGCGTGGTTCGCGCTGCCCGGACGCGCGGCCGAGTTCGAGCTGCCGCACGCCGCGCCGCTGCCGGACCTCATCGAGTCGATCCGGGCGAGCGGACTCATCACCCTGTGCACCCAGTGCGCGGCGCGCCGGGACATCACGGAGGAGGACGTCCTCGAGGGAGTACGGATCGCGGGCGCGCAGGTGTTCGTCAGCGAGATCATGCCGGAGGGCGTACAGGCCCTCGTCTACTGACGCGACCGGACGCCGGCACGGCCGGCTCTCGACGCGGCCGGCCACTGGCCCGGCCCGCTACCGCTCCGGCAGGGCTACCGGTCCGGTCGGCTACTGGTCCGGTCGGCGGCGTTTGCCGTCGAGTTCGTCCCACCACGCGTCGGACTCCGGGTCACCGGAGGGGTCGTCCCACCAGCGGTCTTCGGGGCCCCGCCGGTTGGCGACCACCGCGGCGACCGGCGGGACGACCATGGCGACCAGGCACATGGCGACGGCGACCGGCACGGACCAGAGCCGCACGACGGCCCAGGCGGAGACGAAGAGGACGAGGCATCCGCCCATCATCAGCAAGTAGTTGCGGCGCCGTCGCGCGTACATGCTCTCAGCGTACGACCGAAGGACCGCACCTCGTTCCCGGTAAGCGTCCAACCCCCAGGAGGTGCGGCCCTTCGGCCGGTCAACGGACTCAGACGGCGATCGCGACCTCGGCGAGGCCGCCCGTCTGCGCGACGACCGTACGGTCCGCCGTCGCGCCGGGGACGAGGGCGCGCACGGTCCACGTGCCCTCTGCCGCGTAGAAGCGGAACTGTCCGGTCGCGGAGGTCGGGACCTCCGCGGTGAACTCGCCGGTCGAGTCCAGCAGACGGACGTAGCCCGTCACCGGCTCGCCGTCGCGGGTCACCTGACCCTGGATCGTGGTCTCACCGGGCTTGATCGTCGAGGCGTCGGGGCCGCCGGCCTGCGCTCCACACATGCTGTTCTCCTAGGGAAGAGGGAAGGAAGGTCTGGCGGGTTACTTGTTGGCGCCGAGCTCGATCGGCACGCCGACGAGGGAGCCGTACTCGGTCCACGAGCCGTCGTAGTTCTTGACGTTCTCCTGGCCGAGGAGCTCGTGCAGGACGAACCAGGTCAGCGCGGAACGCTCGCCGATGCGGCAGTAGGCGATGGTGTCCTTCGACAGATCGACCTGCTCGGCCTCGTAGAGGGCCTTGAGCTCCTCGTCGGACTTGAAGGTGCCGTCGTCGTTGGCGTTCTTGGACCACGGGATGTTGCGGGCGCTGGGCACGTGGCCCGGGCGCTGCGACTGCTCCTGCGGGAGGTGCGCCGGGGCGAGCAGCTTGCCGCTGAACTCGTCGGGCGAACGCACGTCGACCAGGTTCCGGGTGCCGATCGCGGCGACGACGTCGTCGCGGAAGGCGCGGATGGAGGCGTCCTGCGGCTTGGCCTTGTACTCCGTCGCCTCACGGACCGGCACCTCGGCGACCAGGTCGCGGGAGTCGAGCTCCCACTTCTTGCGGCCGCCGTCGAGGAGGCGGACGTCGCTGTGGCCGTAGAGCTTGAAGTACCAGAAGGCGTAGGAGGCGAACCAGTTGTTGTTGCCGCCGTAGAGGACGACGGTCGAGTCGTTCGCGATGCCCTTGGCCGACAGGAGCTTCTCGAAGCCCTCCTGGTCGATGAAGTCGCGGCGGACCGGGTCCTGGAGGTCCTTGGTCCAGTCGATCCGGATCGCGTTCGTGATGTGGTTCTTGTCGTACGCCGAGGTGTCCTCGTCGACCTCGACGATGACGACCTTCGGGTCGTCGATGTGGGCCTCGACCCAGTCGGCGTCTACCAGGACGTCGCTGCGGCTCATGATGGTTCTCCTCCGGGGCAGTGTGCGGCGGTGGTGCGCGAGGGGTTGTGCGCAAGAGGTGTGCGAGTACGCGGAAGCGCGTCGATCAGCACGGTGCGGCCCCGACGAACGGTCGAAGGGCCAGGGGATACGGGGCGGTGCTCCCGCTCAGACGGGGCGACAGAGCATGGCGGCGACGCGGCACAGGTCGACTGCCCGCCGCTTCGTGAGATCCGCCTGTCGCTGCTTCATGGGACCGATCGTAGGGACGAGTCGGGCACCGTGTCACCGGCGTGTCGTATATTGAGACGCGATCGTCCACATTTCGATACGAGAGGGGCTGCACGGGCCCCGGGACCAGCAACGGGAGTGACCTGCGCCACTCAGCCTTCTGCCCAGCGGACTGAGCCGTCTCACCATGCGGCCGGTGGACACGCCGAGGTGCCCCGGCGCAGGCCCGGACCGCGGACACCCGCGGCGCTCCGGTGCCTCAGCCCGCCAGGGAGACGTCCTTGCCGGTGACCGTGATGGCCACACCCTCCGGCGTGGCCTCGACCTTCTCCAGCATCAGGCCCGCCGGCAGCCCGCCCAGCTTCCGGTCGAAGTCCGTCTTCTTGCGGATCTCGCCCTCGAGCCCGGGAATCCCTTCGCCCGGCACCTTGACGGCACGCACCCTGATCGTGTCCCCACCGACGATGCTCACCGTGGACACGACACTGCGGGTGATCTTTCCGAGCAGGGGCAGCGTGACGGACCCGGTCACCTTCACCTTGCCGTTCTCGCCGTAGGCGACGGTGACATCGTCGTCGGCGGCCTTCGTCAGGTCCGCGTAGGTGATCCGGGCGGTGCCCTCCGCCCGCTCGGCGGTCGCGGTCGAGTACCCCTCGCCCACCCGGACGTCGAACAGGTCCGCGGTCATCTCATCGATCCGCACCGGCCGGCCCGCCGCCCTGGTCTCTATGCCGGTGAGCTTGATCTCGACCTCGTCGAACTCCTTGGACAGCGCCTGCGTCAGGAACGGGAAGCCCTTGATGGACACGTCCGTCGAGTCGGCCGACCCCTCCTGGACCTTGATCCGGTCCGAAGCCTCCGACTCCGCCATGTTGACGGCGATCCGGTCGGCCACGACGAAGAGACCACCGAGAACGACGGCAATGACGAGCAGTATTCGCAGTGCACGCATGTGCTCGGTGTCCCCCACCCTGTCTGACCACGGACGTCCGTCGCCTGAACGAGTCCGGACGGCACCTGCGTAATGCTCGACGCCCGGCGGACGCCGATGGTTCCGAACCTGCCCGCAGGGCCCGCGGCTATGCGAGCGCGCGGCCGATCAGATACACCGCCGGAGCCGCCGCCGTGAGGGGAAGCGCCACGCCCGCCGTCAGGTGGACGAAGCGGGAGGGGTAGTCGTAGCTCGCGACGCGCAGGCCGATCAGCGCGCACCCGCCGGCCGCGAGGCCCAGCAGGGCACCGTCCGCGCCCATGCCGGTGAGCCCGCCGGCCGCGATGCCGGCCCCGGCGGCGGCCGACAGGGACAGCGCGACGGACACGACACCGCCCAGCGGCAGCGCTCGGGCGAGGACGGCCACGGCGACGGCGACCGCGCCGACGACCACCGCGTCGTCGGCGGCCGCGAGATGACCGGCCGCGAGGATGGCGAACGCCGCGGAGGCGACCGTCGCCATCAACCCGTACATCCGTTCGTCGGCCCCCGCGCGGCTGCGCAGCTGGAGGACGAGCGTGAGCAGCACCCACACCCCGAGCGCGCCGATGATCGCGGCGGCTGCGTTCCCGTCGCCCGCGGCGAGCAGCGCGACGTCGGCGGCGAGACCGCCGAGGAAGGCGAGGGCGATGCCCTGGCGGGCGGGCCACATGCCGTTGAGCCGGAACCAGCCCGCAGCCGTGACGGCCTGGAGCAGCACCAGCGGCACCAGCAGCGCGTACGGCCCGACGGCCGCGCCGCCGGCGAGCAGCAGAGCCAGCGCGGCGGTCAGCCCGGCAGGCTGCATGCCCGGCGCGATGATCGGCGAGCGCCCTTCGGCGCGAGCGCGCTGCGCGTCGGTGATCCGGGCGTTGCCGCCGACCGTGGTCGGGCTGTAGCCGGCGGCCACGGGCCCCGCCTCGGGCGCCGCGTACGCCGGCCCGCCGGGCTCGGGAGCCGCCGGCGGCAGCGGCTGCCCCGCCGTGACGGGCGGCAGGTACGCGGTCTCCTCCGCGGCGGGACCGGAGTGCGCGTGCGCCGCCGCGGGAGGCGCGGGCTGCCCGTACGCCGAATCGCCCGGAACCTGCCCGTACGCCGAGTCAGGCGCGGGGTTCCCGTACGCCATGTCCCTGGGGAACGCGGGCTGCCCGTACGCCGGGTCCGGCACGGCATTCCCGTACGCCGGGTCCGGCACGGCATCCCCGTACGCCGGACCGGTCGCAGCCGGCGCGGGCTGCCCGTATGCCGCCGGGGTGCCCGGCGCGGGCTGCTCCCGTCGCACGGTCGGCTGGTACTGGGTGTCCCAGGTGTCGCCCTGCCAGGTCTGCGCCGCGTCGTCGGCGGAGGCGGAGGCGGAGTCCGGCGGCGGCTGCCCGTACGGGTCCTCGTAGGGCGCCGGATGCGCCGGGTACGGCCGCTGCCCGTACGGGTACTGCTGATCGCTGCTCATGCTGTGCGGTTCACCCTCCTGCGAACGGCGGAAGCACCTCGACCGTGCCGCCCTCGGCAAGGTGTACGGTCTCATGACTCCGGGTGCCGACAGGGGCACCGTCAACGAGGAACGAACACCGCTGCAGTACGCGCGTCAGCTCCCCCGGATGCCGCTCACGGACCGTGTCCAGCGCCGCCGCGAGCGTCTCCGCCGCGTACGGCTCCTCCGCGACACCGGCCGCCGCCTTGGCCGCGGCCCAGTAGCGGATGGTTCCCGCTGCCATAGCGGCACTCCTCTCGTTCGTGTGCGCGCCGGTCACCATGATGGTCCATCCGGCGGTGAGCCAGTCCCTCCAGGCTGCGCAGCAGCGGCTCGACCGCCGCGTTCTCCGCGTGCCCATGCCCGGCTCCAGCCGCAGCTCGGCCGCCCCGTCTGCGGGGCGGCGCCCGGCATGCGCGGGTGGCCGAGCGGGAGGTGCGGGTGGCCGAGCGGGAAGTGCGGATCGCCGTCGCCGTGCACGATCAGCAGCGGCGCCGGCGCGATCAGCGGCAGGGACTCCACGGGGGACAGCGGCACCGGACCCCGGTCCGGATGGCGGATACGGGTAGGAACCCGAACCGGCCGACGAACCGGCCCGCGGGCCGTGCGACGACCCGGTGCAGCCGCCGCATCGGCGCCGTACCACGGTAGTACCAGCGGGCGGGGTCGCTCACCGCGACGACGGCGTCCGTAGGCGCCTCGGTGCGCCCCTCGTGCTTCTGTGAGCCGTGCAGCACCGCGTGCCGAAGCGGGACCGATCCCCCTCCCCCACAGCTTCGGCGTGGGAGGCACCCCCCAGCATCCGACCGTCTCCACCCGCCGGAGCCCGAGGGAGCGCGCCCACTCGACGGCCGCCGCCCAGGTCCGACCCTCCCGGTCGCCCACGGTGGACCGCCCGCCGGACCTGCCGTGTCCACGGAACGAGAAGGTCACGACCGCCGCGTACCGCGTGAAGGTCCGCGCGGCGCGGCGCACCGAGGGCCGGTCCACCGGCCGGTGAAACGGTGTGCGACGACGATCGCGGTGTCCGTCGGACCGGTCGTGCACGGCTCGGAAAGCGCCGCGATCCGGACCCCGTCCGATGTCACCGGAGTTGCGCGCCGAGGTCCGGAAGTGATCCTTCATACGTCCACAATGTGAAAACGGCCCTCTCCTACGGAACTCATGTGGGCTATTGTGCTTGGCAGAGGATCCGGGCAATGCAGCCCCCGGGTCCTTTTGTGTTTTCCGGCCGTTGTTACAGGCTGGTGAACAAAGCCTCACAAAGGCTCTCGGGCGCGAGAGCCACCGTACGAAGCAGTGCACGTCCTCGCAGGGACCGAGGAGGAACCGACGTCATGGACGAGCGACCCGACGAGCCAGGCCGACCCGCCGAACGCAGGACGAACAGGGCAGGTGAGAGGCGATGAGCTCTCTGCTGCTCCTCACCAACGCACTCCAGCCGTCGACGGAGGTGCTCCCCGCTCTCGGACTGCTCCTGCACAACGTACGGGTGGCCCCCGCCGAAGGGCCCGCCCTCGTGGACACCCCCGGGGCCGACGTGATCCTCGTCGACGGCCGCCGCGACCTGCCGCAGGTGCGATCGCTGTGCCAGCTGCTGCGGTCCACCGGACTCGGCAGCCCGCTGATCCTCGTCGTCACCGAGGGCGGCCTCGCGGCGGTCACCGCCGACTGGGGCATCGACGACGTGCTCCTCGACACGGCGGGACCCGCCGAGGTCGAGGCGCGGCTGCGGCTCGCGACGGGCCGCCGGCAGATCACCTCCGACGACTCCCCGATGGAGATCCGCAACGGCGACCTGTCGGTCGACGAGGCGACGTACAGCGCGAAACTCAAGGGCCGGGTCCTGGACCTGACCTTCAAGGAGTTCGAACTGCTCAAATACCTCGCTCAGCACCCCGGCCGCGTTTTCACCCGGGCGCAGCTGCTCCAGGAAGTCTGGGGCTACGACTACTTCGGCGGTACGCGCACGGTCGACGTCCATGTGCGACGGCTGCGCGCGAAGCTCGGCCCGGAGCACGAGTCGCTCATCGGCACCGTCCGGAACGTCGGCTACCGGTTCGTCGCTCCGGAGAAGGTCGAACGTGCGGCCGAGGAGGCCAAGGCGAAGGCGGCGGAGGTCGTAGCCCGTACGGAGGAGGGCGCCGACGTCGAGGAAGCAGCCGTACGCCCTGCCCAGCGGTAGGTCACCACGCGTAGACTTCGCGCGTGGCCAAGGTGACGCGGGACGATGTGGCGAGACTGGCGGGGACTTCGACCGCGGTCGTCAGCTATGTCATCAACAACGGACCCCGGCCGGTCGCCCCGGCCACGCGCGAGCGGGTACTCGCAGCGATCAAAGAGCTGGGGTACCGGCCCGACCGGGTGGCCCAGGCGATGGCGTCCCGGCGCACCGACCTCATAGGCATGATCGTGCCCGACGCCCGGCAGCCGTTCTTCGCGGAAATGGCACACGCGGTCGAACAGGCGGCGGCGGAGCGCGGCAAGATGGTCCTCGTCGGCAATTCCGACTACCGCGACGAGCGCGAGGTCCACTACCTGCGGGCCTTCCTCGGGATGCGGGTCTCGGGACTGATCCTGGTCAGCCAGGGCATGAGCGAGCGGGCCGCTGCGGAGATCGAGGCATGGGACGCGCGGATCGTGCTTCTGCACGAGCGCCCGGAGGCGATCGACGACGTCGCGGTCGTGACGGACGACATCGGGGGCGCGCAGCTCGCCACCCGCCATCTGCTGGAGCACGGCCACGCATACGTCGCCTGCCTCGGCGGCGTCGAGTCCACGCCGTCGGTCGGCGACCCGGTCGCCGACCACGTCGAGGGCTGGCGGCGGGCGATGCTCGAGTCCGGACGGTCGGTCGAGGGCCGGCTCTTCCAGGCGCCGTACAACCGGTACGACGCGTACCAGGTCGCGCTGAAGCTGCTGGCCGGCCCGGACCGGCCGCCGGCGATCTTCTGCTCCACGGACGACCAGGCGTTCGGTGTGCTGCGGGCGGCGCGTGAGCTGCGGATCGACGTGCCCGGTGAGCTGGCGGTGGCCGGCTTCGACGACGTCAAGGAAGCCGCGCTGACGGACCCGCCGCTGACCACGATCTCCTCCGACCGCCCGGCGATGGCCCGTGCCGCGGTCGACCTGGTCCTTGACGACGGACTCCGGGTGATGGGATCCCGTCGCGAACGCGTGAAGCTCTTCCCTTCGGGCCTGGTCATCCGCCGCTCCTGCGGCTGCGGCACGCCGACGTAGCGCGGAGCACGGGACGCGGCGCGGAGCACAGCACGCGGCGCGGAGCACAGCACGCAACACGGAGCACAGCACGCGGCGCGGAGCACGGGACACAGCCCCGCGCACAGGACGGTACGGAGCGCGGCGGGCGAGCTGAGGCCGACGCGCCAAGCGCGGTACGGAGCCCGGGGGCTGCCCCCGGGGCGAGGGAGGGAAGCAGCCGCCGCGGGCGCCGCACCCCGCCCGCCCTTATATGGGACATACACGGTTCTGCCGGACTTCTCAGCGCCGCCTCAGGCTGTTCTCATCTACGCCCACGACAGTCGTTCCCATGACGAACCACTACCCGCCACCGCCCCCGCCCTACTACCCGCCCGCGCCCGCCGCACCCACCCCGCACCGTGCCAGGGCCAAGCGGCCCGTCGCTCTGATCGCCGCCGTCGCGATCGTCGCCGCGGCCATCGGCGGCGGCGCCTCCGCCCTGGTCGGCGAGCTCGTCGGAGACGCCGGTGGCAGCAGCGGCGGCGGCTCCGTCGCGACCGGAACCAACGTCTCGCAGAGCAGCAAGGGGACCGTCGCCGGCGTCGCCCAGGCCGTCTCGCCGAGCATCGTCGAGATCAGCGCCACGTCGAGCACAGGCCAGTCGACAGGCTCCGGCGTGATCATCACGTCGGACGGCGAGGTCGTCACCAACAACCACGTGATCTCCGGCGCCTCGACCATCAAGGTCCGGCTCAGCGACGGCAAGACGTACGAGGCGGACGTCCTCGGCACGGACCCCGCCAAGGACCTCGCCCTGGTCAAGCTCCGGAACGCGTCCGGGCTGAAGGCCGCCTCGCTCGGTGACTCGAGCAAGGTCGAGGTCGGCGACGAGGTCGTCGCGATCGGTTCACCCGAGGGCCTCACCGGCACGGTGACGAGCGGTATCGTCTCCGCGCTCGACCGGGACGTCACCGTGGCCAAGGACGAGGAGCAGCAGCCGCAGCAGGACCCGCGCCAGGGCTGGCCATTCGAGTTCGGCGGGCAGCAGTTCAACGGCGACACCGGCGACTCGACGACCACGTACAAGGCCATCCAGACCGACGCCTCCCTCAATCCCGGCAACTCCGGCGGCGCCCTGATCAACATGAACGGCGAGATCATCGGCATCAACTCCGCCATGTACTCCCCGAGCGCCGCCACCGGCGCCACCGCGGGCAGTGTCGGCCTCGGCTTCGCGATCCCGGTCAACACCGTCAAGGCCGACCTGGACACCCTCCGCTCCGGTGGCAGCGGCAGCGGTACCGGCAGCGACGACAACGGCAATGGCAACGGCAACGGCAGCAGCATCAGCAACACCGACGGCAACTGAGCGCATGCGAGGCTTGGCCCATGACTGAAGGCGAGCGCGAGCGCATCCTGATCGTCGACGACGAGCCCGCCGTGCGCGAGGCGTTGCGGCGATCCCTGGCGTTCGAGGGGTACGACACCCGGGTCGCCGTCGACGGCATCGACGCGCTCGCCGGGGCCGAGTCGTACGCGCCCGACCTGATCGTCCTCGACATCCAGATGCCCCGCATGGACGGTCTGACCGCGGCCCGCCGGTTGCGGGGGCGGGGATCGACGGTGCCGATCCTGATGCTCACGGCCCGCGACACCGTCGGCGACCGGGTCACCGGTCTCGACGCCGGCGCGGACGACTACCTGGTGAAGCCGTTCGAACTCGATGAGCTGTTCGCCCGTATCCGCGCACTGCTGCGGCGCAGCTCGTACGCCGCGGCGGCCGGCACGGAGACGGCGGAGGACCACGTGCTGGCCTTCGCCGACCTGCGGATGGACCTCGCGACACGGGAGGTCACCCGCGGTGCGCGCCGGGTGGAGCTGACCCGTACCGAGTTCACCCTGCTGGAGCTCTTTCTCGCGCACCCGCGTCAGGTGCTCACGCGCGAGCAGATCCTGAAGTCCGTCTGGGGCTTCGACTTCGAACCGAGCTCCAACTCCCTGGACGTGTACGTCATGTATCTGCGGCGCAAGACGGAGGCGGCCGGCGAGCCGCGGCTGGTCCACACCGTGCGCGGCGTGGGGTACGCGCTGCGGACCGGACCGGAGTGACCTCGTGACGAACAGGTTCCGCGTACTGCCCCTGCGGTCCCGGCTGGCGCTGCTGGTGGCCACGGCGGTGACGGTCGCGGTCGCCGCCGTCTCGACGGTGTGCTGGTTCGTCGTACACGACAAGTTGTACGACGCGGTGGACGACAAGCTGCTGACCAGGAGCGAGACCCTGGACCTGCGGGCCGTGAGCGTCGCGGCAACGCTGCGCAGCTGCCCGCAGACAGCCGCGCCGCCGGACCAGTTCGCCCCGCCACGCGACTACTACTTCCAACTGGTGCGGGCCGGCGAGGAACGGCCCTGTGTCTTCCCCGCAGACTCGGTCGGAACGGTGCACGTCGAGGAGAGCGACCGGCAGGTCGCACGGCGGGCGGATCCGGAGGTCCTGAACTACCGCGACGGCACGGACACCGACGGGGAGCCCGTACGCGTGCTGACCGTCGCCGCGTCCGTGGACGCGGGCAACGCGGTCGTCCGGGACACCGCGCTGATGATCGGCGTACCGCTCGGCGACACCGAGCGCACCCTGAACGACCTGGCCCTGCTGCTGCTCGCCGTGTCGGGCATCGGCGTGGTGGGCGCGGGGGCCGCCGGGCTGGCCGTGGCACGCACCGGCCTGCGCCCCGTCGACCGGCTCACGGGCGCCGTCGAACACGTCGCCCGTACGGAGGATCTGAGCGTGCGCATCCCCGTCGACGGGGAGGACGAGATCGCCCGGCTGTCCCGGTCGTTCAATGCGATGACCGCCGCGCTCGCCTCGTCGCGCGATCTGCAGAAGCAGCTGATCGCGGACGCGGGCCACGAGCTGCGCACCCCGCTGACGTCGTTGCGTACGAACATCGAGCTGCTCGCCCGCAGCGAGGAGACCGGCCGGGCGATCCCGGCGGACGACCGGCGGGCGTTGCTGGACTCGGTCAAGGCGCAGATGACCGAACTGGCGGCGCTCATCGGTGATCTGCAGGAGCTGTCCCGGCCGGACGTGGGCGCGAGCGGCCGGGTGCAAGTGGTAGCGCTGCACGAGATCGCGCGGACCGCTCTGGACCGGGCACGGCTGCGCGGACCCGAGCTGACCTTCACGGCGGCGCTGGAGCCCTGGTACGTGCGGGCCGATCACGCCGCGCTGGAGCGTGCACTGGTGAACATCCTGGACAACGCGGTGAAGTTCTCGCCGCCCGGCGGTGAGGTCGAGGTGGGCCTGAGGGCGGGTGAGCTGTCGGTGCGTGACCACGGGCCGGGTATCCCGCCGGAGGAACTGCCGCATGTCTTCGAGCGGTTCTGGCGCTCGCCGTCCGCCCGGTCGCTGCCCGGTTCGGGGCTCGGGCTGTCGATCGTGGCCCGTACGGTCCGGGAGGCCGGCGGCGAGGCCGTGCTGATGCCCGCCGAGGGCGGTGGCACCCGGGTCGTGGTCCGGCTGCCGGGCGCGGCGACCCCGCCCCCGTCCATCCCTGACGGAGCCCCCTGCCCCTGACGGAGACCCCTGAGACACACCGTCCCGGGCGGCCCGCTACGGTCGTGTACATGCAACCGCAGCAGCCCTACCAGGCTCCCGTCCCGCCGCCCCCGCCCGTGCCTCCCGCCGCGCAGGCCCGCAGCAGGGGCCCGCTGGTGACCGCTCTGCTCGTCGGGCTTCTGGTGGGCGGCGGAGCCGTGGGCGCGGCCTGGGCGCTGACCGGCGGCACGTCGGGCGCGGGCGGGACGAGCGCCGCCGACGACGCCCGGGGCGCGTGCGACGCGCTGGCCGGCTTCGACGAGTCGAAGTACACGGCAGAGGGCGACGAGGGGCTGATCGCGCTCAACCGGTGGACCGGAGCCGTGACGCTGTCGGCCGCGGCGGCCATGGGTGACTCCTCGTACCAGCCGCTCGCGGACGCCCTCCAGCGTGCGAGCGATCGCCATATGCAGGTCTTCGAGTTCGACGACCGGGCCAAGAAGGACCTGGCCACAGCGCGCGAGATCTGCGCGGACCTCTGACCTTCCCCCGCTGCCCTGCCCTTGTCTCTCCCCTGCCCCTGTCTCTCCCCTGCCTTTCCTCTCGCCTCCCCGCCTCGCCCTCCCCTCTCCCCCTCTCCTCGTCTCGCCTCGCCACCCCTCCTCTCAGCCGTTGTGCCGGACGAGTGAGTCGACCAGTCCGGCCCGGGTGTTCGGGAAGTCCGTCGCGACGATGCCGAGACCACGCCAGCCGCTCGTCTCCGGGCCATCGAGGAATTCGTGGACGCGCGGATTGAGGTCGTCGGAGTTCCAGCGCGGCGGGAGATACGCGGACGTACTCACATAGTTGACGAACAGCTTGCCCGGCTGCTGAACCGCCTTGCGGAAATGCGCCTCGATCTTCGGGTACTTGTCCCAGGGCGGAGCGTTCCAGTCGTCCTGGATGTCGAACAGCGCGCCGTCCGCGTAACGGACACCCGGCAGACCGCCGTTGTCGCCGAGCAGCACCACCCGCCCGCGCGCCTCTCCCAGCGCCGGTATGCCCTGACCGATCCGGAACAGCGGACGCCAGCCGCGGTTGTCGAGGTAATCGTCGAAGATCGCGCGGAAGGTGGCGTCGCTGTCCTGCGAGTACTCCTGCTTGACACGCATCAGCACCGTCTCCGACGGGTGCGCGGCGAGGAAGTTCCAGCACGCGACGAGGACGTCGCCGAACATCATGTTCTGGTACGACGGGCCGTGGTGGATGGCGAACGAGCCGCCGGTGACCCGGCACCGGACGTCGAGGAAGCGGATACCACTGTCGAGCTGCTCCGCGATGGTGGTGTTCTGGCACTCGCTCCACAGCCCGCCGAAGCGGGCGCCCGAGTCGTGCGTGCCGGGGATCGTCAGTCGCTGCAGGGGGGTCGAGTCGGCAGCCCCGGCCATCCAGTCCTGGGCGGACAGGGGGCGGCGCGGTGCGGCGGCGGCGTGGGGGGCGCCGCTGAGGACGGTGGCGGACAGAGCCGCAGCGCCCACGAGGAATCTCCGTCGGTCCATGGCGCGGAGTATGACGCGAGCACGACAACACACGCCAGGGTCCGGACGCGGAACGGTCCGCGAGGCTCTGGACCGGCCGAAAACCACCCCCGGGAACGCGGACGGGGCGGCAGGCCACCGGCCCACCGCCCCGTCCGCTCCCCTCCTACTGCGTGGCGTCTACTACGTGGCGTCTGCTCCGCGACGCCTACTGCGTGACGCCTGCAGCGTGGCGTCTGCAGCGTGGTGTGTACTGCTCACACCTACTGCACGACCGTGATCCGGTCGGCCTTCGGCGGCGCGATCGGCGCCTCGGCCGAGGAGTTGCCCGCCAGGTAGGCGTTGAAGACGTCCAGGTCGGAAGCGCCCACCAGCTTGTTGGTGTGCTCCTTCAGGACCGGGAAACCGTCACCGCCGCCCGCGAGGAACTCGTTCATCGCGACGCGGTAGCTCTTCGACGGGTCGATCGCCTCGCCGTTCAGCTTCACCGAGTCCACGACGATCCGGTCGGCACCGGTCTTCGTCAGGTCCAGGGTGTAGGTGAAGCCCTCGGACACCTGAAGAATCTTCGGCGACGCCTCGTTCGGGCCGCTGACCTGCTGCTGGAGCGCGGTGATCAACTGAGCGCCGGTCAGGTCGACGACGTTCATCATGTTGGTGAACGGCTGGACCGTGTATGCCTCGCCGTACGTCACCACACCGTCGCCCTCGCTGCCCGACGCCTTGTAGACCAGGTCCGAGCGGATGCCCCCCGGGTTCATCAGCGCCAGCTGCGCACCGCCCTTGTCGGCCGGGGCGAGGCCCGCGAGCTGTGCGTCCGCGATCAGGTTGCCGAGCGGCTTCTCCGGGGTGGTGGCGCCACGGCCGTTGATGTCCGCGGAGATGAAGCCCTGAGGACGGTTCGCGATCGGCTCGACCAGCTCCTTCCAGCGCGCGATCAGGTCCGTCATGTCCTGCGCCTTGGGCTGGTCACGGCTGACCACATGGTTGGCGGACTTCACCGACGTGCGCACGATGTCCTTGGTGCGGCGGTCGTAGGTGAGCGTGGTGTCCGTGTAGAGCTTGCCGTACGAGGACGCCGAGGTGACCATGCGCGGCTTCCCGGACGGGTCCGGGATGGTGCACACGTACGCCTGGTGGGTGTGGCCGGTGACCAGCGCGTCGACCCGGGGCGTGATGTTCTTGGCGATCTCCGCGATCGGGCCGGAGATGCCGTCGCCCACACCCGGAGAGTCGCAGTCGTAGTTGTACGACGTCGAGGCCGGCGAACCGCCCTCGTGGATGAGCGCGACGATCGACTTCACGCCCTTGCGGTCCAGCTCACGGGCGTACTTGTTGATCGTCTCGACCTCGTCGTGGAACTTCAGGCCCTTGATGCCGTTGGCGCTGACGATGTCGGCGGTCCCCTCGAGGGTCACACCGATGAAGCCGATCCTGACGCCGTTCTTCTTCCAGACGGTGTACGGCTTCAGGATCGGCTTGCCCGTCGACTCCTTGGTGACGTTGGCCGCGAGGTAGGGGAAGTCCGCGCCTTCGAACTCCTTGCCCTCCTCGTAGCAGCCGTCGACCGGGTGGCAGCCGCCGTTCTGCAGACGGGCCAGTTCGACCGCGCCCTCGTCGAACTCGTGGTTGCCCACGCCCGCCACATCGAGGTCGAGCTTGTTCAGCGCCTCGATCGTCGGTTCGTCGTGGAAGAGCCCGGACAGCAGCGGGCTCGCGCCCACCATGTCACCGGCCGCGGCGGTGACGGAGTACCGGCTGCCCTTGCGCGCCTCGCGCAGCGAGGTCGCCAGGTACTCGACGCCGCCGGCCGGGATCGACTTGACCGTGCCGTCGTGCTGGAGTTCGGAGACGTGGCCGGCGGAACCGGTCGGCGGCTCCAGGTTGCCGTGCAGGTCGTTGAAGGAGAGCAGCTGCACATCGACGGTACGGCCGTGCCCGTACCCGTGCCCGTGCCCGGGGACCGAACGGTCGCCGCCGGCCGCACCGGCCGGCAGGGCGGCGACGAGCGCGCCGACGGTCGCGAGCCCGGCGGCGGCCGCGAGAAGGCGCCGGCTCCGTCGGGACGCGCGGTGGTTGGGAGGTGTCGCTGACATCTGTCCCCTTGTCAGTTCCAGCGTGATGTGAGGGTCGAGCGGCAGCTTAGAGTCAACGCGCGTAGCGCGACAGGGGGATGCAGGTTACGACCTGGTTGCCGTGTTCCACCAACGGGCGAATTGCCGCTCATCGCCCGCACGACTGCCATACCGGCACATAAACCACCGTCATGCCGCCGACGACGTGGCGACCGCGGCACCCGAGAACCCCTGAGCGGCGGCGGCTCCGCCGTACCCTCGAAGCATGACGATCGACGCAGTGATTCCGGGGCCCGGCCGCCAGATCCAGTCCCTCGACGAACTCACCTCCGAGCAGGCCGACGCCGTGCTGGACGTCCTCGCGGAGGCTGCACGGTCCGACGGGATGCAGGCCGTCTCCGAGCAGGGGCGGCTCCAGCTGCGCGGCGGGCGGCGTGAGGGCGTACGGCACTTCCTCCTCACCGTCGGCGACCAGCTCGTCGGCTACGCCCAGCTGGAGGACACCGACCCCGTCGAGGCACCCGCCGCCGAACTCGTCGTACACCCGGGTCACCGCGGACGCGGGCACGGGCGCGCGCTGGGCACGACGGTCCTTGACGCCTCGGGCAAGCGGCTGCGGATGTGGGCGCACGGCGGCAAGTCCGCCGCCCGGCACATGGCTCAGGTTCTCGGGCTGACGCTCTTCCGCGAACTGCGGCAGCTGCGCCGCCCCTTGAGCTCCGAAGGCACCGCCGAGCCGGTCTACCCGTCCGGCGTCACCGTGCGCACCTTCGTCCCCGGCCAGGACGACGCCGCCTGGCTCGCGGTGAACTCCGCCGCCTTCGCCCACCACCCCGAGCAGGGCTCCCTGACCCAGCGGGACCTCGACGACCGCAAGGCCGAGCCGTGGTTCGACCCGAAGGGCTTCTTCCTGGCCGAGCGGGACGGGGAGATCATCGGGTTCCACTGGACGAAGGTGCACGCGGAGGAACAGCTCGGCGAGGTGTACGTCCTCGGCATCCACCCCGACGCCCAGGGCGGCGGCCTCGGCAAGGCCCTCACCGCGACGGGCCTGCGCCACCTCGCCGCGCAGGGACTGCCCACCGCCATGCTCTACGTCGACGCCGACAACCCGGCAGCGCTGCGGGTGTACGAGCGGATGGGGTTCGTGACGCACGAGGTGGACCTGATGTACCGCACGGAGTCCTGAGCCCCGCAGGCACGAAGGGGGCCTCCGTCGACACGGCCGCGTCGCCTCGCCGGCGCGACGGAGGACCTGGTGTCCGCCCACACCCTGCTCACCGGGCCGGTCGGCGACCTTCCCGACGACGGCACAATCGTCGAGTCGCGCGCGACGGGCCGTCAGCTGACCGTGCCGGTACGAGGGTCCGGCGCGATCGGCGGACCGCGGTCGTCCATGGCGGAGCCCACCGCCGAGGCCCGGTACTGCTCACGCCGAGCGCGGAGCTGCGGGCGTGAGTGCCCTCACCGCCGCCCGTCCACGGCTGCGCTTCGCCACCCGGATCGTCGTCCGGCAGTACTGCCGCGTCCCGACCAGCATGGTCGTGCTGCCGGCGGCCGCCTCGACGGTCGGGACGTGCGGGCAGCGGATCGTCTACAAGGCGACGCCGCCGTAGAGCAACGAGGGCAGTGGCCTCTTCACACGGTTCACCGACCGGGGCTCGCCGCCGTCGCACACGGTTCACCGACCGGGGCTCGCCGCCGTCGCACACGGTTCACCGACCGGGGCTCGCCGCCGTCGCCGAGTACGGGGCATGCCTCGCCCGGCACGACGCGGTCGGCCGCTACCCGGACCACAACCCCGACTCGCACCTCTGGCCGCCCAGGCTCGTCGAGACCGGCATCGTCCTCGTCCTCGCCGTGGCCGCCTGCGCCGCCTGCGCCGCCTGCGCCGCCTGCGCCGCCTGCGCCGCCTTCCGGATCTTCCGGCGCCGCGCCCGAGGAGCCCGCAAGGCCGCGCACGGCCCCCGGATCGCCCCTGGGGGTCTCTTCGCGCTTTCCCTCACGTCATGTCCTTGTTACCCGGCATTCAGACGCCCTTGCGACCCTCGCTCAATGCAGCCTGCTGTGCCAGCCTCACCGAACGGCAGAAAACCTCTCGCTCCGGCCCTTTCCGACACGCCGGTGACGCCCCACGCGCGGAACAATGGGCTCATGAGCCAGCAGCCCGCCGAGGTCCCGGTCCAGCACCACCAGCCGTCCGTCGCTTCCATAGCCGCGCACCGGCCGCACGCCGTCGCCGCCACGGTCTCCGATCTCGAACCCGACCTCGACTCGGATCTCGACTCCTACGAGGAGGACCCCGAGTACGCGTACGGCTCCGAGCTGCCCCAGGGGCGGTTTCAGGACCGGGAGCGCAGCTGGCTCGCGTTCAACGAGCGGGTCCTCGAACTCGCGGAGGACCCGGCCACGCCCCTGCTCGAGCGTGCCAACTTCCTCGCGATCTTCGCGTCCAACCTGGACGAGTTCTTCATGGTCCGGGTCGCCGGACTGAAGCGCCGGATCGCGACCGGTGTCGCCACCCGTTCGGCATCCGGTCTGCAGCCCCGCGAGGTCCTCGACCTGATCTGGACCCGTTCGCGCGAGCTCATGGCCCGGCATGCCGCCTGCTACCAGCAGGACATCGCCCCGGCCCTGGCCGACGAGGGCGTCCACCTCATCCGCTGGCCCGACCTCACGGAGAAGGAGCAGGCCCGCCTCTTCACGCTCTTCCGCCAGCAGATCTTCCCGGTCCTGACCCCGCTGGCCGTGGACCCCGCGCACCCCTTCCCGTACATCTCGGGGCTCTCGCTCAACCTCGCGGTCGTCGTGCGCAACCCGGTCAGCGGCCACCGCCACTTCGCCCGGGTCAAGGTCCCGCCGCTGCTCTCCCGCTTCCTGGAAGCCTCGCCGCAGCGGTACGTACCGCTGGAGGACGTCATCGCGGCGCACCTCGAAGAGCTGTTCCCCGGCATGGAGGTGCTGGCGCACCACATGTTCCGGGTGACCCGGAACGAGGACCTGGAGGTGGAGGAGGACGACGCGGAGAACCTCCTCAAGGCGCTGGAGAAGGAGCTCATGCGGCGCCGCTTCGGCCCGCCGGTGCGCCTGGAGGTCGAGGAGTCGATCGACCCGTACGTGCTCGACCTGCTGGTGCGCGAGCTGAAGGTGTCCGACGCCGAGGTGTACCCGCTGCCCGGGCCGCTGGACCTGACCGGCCTGTTCGGCATCTCGGCGCTGGACCGGCCGGAGCTGAAGTTCCCCAAGTACGTCGCCGGCACCCACCGTGACATCTCGGAGGTCGAGTCCGCGTCGGCGCCCGACATCTTCATGGCGCTGCGCGAACGGGACGTGCTGCTGCACCACCCGTACGACTCCTTCTCGACGTCCGTCCAGGCGTTTCTGGAGCAGGCCGCGGCCGACCCGGACGTCCTCGCGATCAAGCAGACCCTGTACCGGACCTCCGGCGACTCCCCGATAGTCGACGCGCTGACCGACGCCGCCGAGTCGGGCAAGCAGGTCCTCGTCCTCGTCGAGATCAAGGCCCGCTTCGACGAGCAGGCCAACATCAAGTGGGCGCGCAAGCTGGAGGAGTCCGGCTGCCACGTCGTCTACGGGCTCGTCGGGCTGAAGACCCACTGCAAGCTGTCGCTCGTCGTCCGGCAGGAGGGCGAGACGCTGCGGCGCTACTCGCACGTCGGCACGGGCAACTACCACCCGAAGACCGCGCGGCTCTACGAGGACCTGGGGCTGCTCACCGCGGACCCGCAGGTCGGCGCGGACCTCTCGGACCTGTTCAACCGGCTGTCCGGCTACTCGCGCCGCGAGACGTACCGGCGGCTGCTGGTCGCGCCCAAGTCACTGCGGGACGGGCTGATCTCCCGGATAAACAAGGAGATCGTCCACCACCGGGCCGGGCGTCCCGCGTACGTCCGCATCAAGGTCAACTCGATGGTGGACGAGGCGATCATCGACGCCTGCTACCGGGCGGCGATGGCGGGCGTCCCGGTCGACATCTGGGTCCGCGGCATCTGCGCGATACGGCCGGGCGTGGCCGGCCTCTCGGAGAACGTCCGCGTCCGTTCGATCCTCGGCCGCTTCCTCGAGCACTCCCGGGTCTTCTCCTTCGGCAACGGCGGCGAGCCGGAGGTGTGGTTCGGCAGCGCCGACATGATGCACAGGAACCTCGATCGCCGGATCGAGGCGCTGGTACGGGTCACCGACCCGGGCCACCGCGCGGCTCTCACCAGGCTGCTGGAGACCGGCATGTCCGACACCACGTCCTCCTGGCACCTCGGCCCGGACGGCGCGTGGACGCGGCATGCGGCGGACTCCGACGGCCAGCCGCTGCGGAACGTACAGGAGATGCTCATAGACGCCCGGAGGCGCCGGCGTGCACAGCCCTGAATTCCCCCGGCCGGTCACCGCCCCGGACGGCACCTTCGCCGGGACGGCGGGCGAGGCGGTGGCCCACTACCTCCACGACCAGGCCGCCGACTTCCTGCGCAGCCTGCGCCGGCACGGTGAGAGCGGCGCGGAGACCGCGGCGGTCGCGGAGTCGGCCCGCGCGCTGCGGACCGCGTCCCGCCGCATCGGCGGGACGCTGCACACGTTCCGCCCGCTGCTGGACGCGGCATGGGCGGACGGCCTGCGTACGGAACTGGCGTGGCTGTCGACGACACTGGCCGAGGAACACGCCTGCATGTCCCGGCTGTCCCGCCTGCTGGACGCCTTGTCCCGCCTATCGGGCACATCACCGCTCCCCCCGGCCCGCGGCGAGACCCGCCCGCTGCGTGAACCGGCCGGGGCGACCGCAGGACCCACGGCTGATCCCGGCTCCACGACGGGCGCCACGGCGACCGGTACGGCGACGGGTGCGAAGACGGGTACGGCAGCCGGTACGGCGACCGCGGGGCCCACGGCTGGTCCCGGCCCCATGACGGGCACCGCGGCGACCGGTACGGCGGCCGCGGCACCAGTGGCTGGTACCGCTACCGGCACGGACGCGGTGATGCGCACGGCGGCCACGGCATCGGGTGCGGGTACGGCGGCGGGGTCGTCCACGGCGGGCAACCTGTCCGCGGCATCCTCCGCCGGCGCGAGCTCCGCGGCGGGCCTTGCCGCCACCGCGGCGAGCGGCGCAGCGGACGCCAAGCCCGGGGCGGGCGCCGAGCGTGCGAGGCAGGCCGAGCCCGCCACCGGTGCACCAGGACGCGCCGCCGGTGCACCCGAGCCCGCCACCGGTGCACCAGCACGCGTCGGCGGCAAGGCCGGGGGCAGCGCGCTGGCCGTGGGCGCCGCGCGGGCCCGGGCGCTGCTGGAGCGCCGGCTCACGCTCGCCCGGACACGCGCCCACTCCGCCGCGCTCCAGGCGCTCGGGTCCTCCCGCTTCCACGCGGTCGCGGACGCCGTCGCCTTACTGGCCTCCGAGCTCCCGCTCGGTCCCGCGGCCGCCGGGCCCGCCGCAGAAACGCTCGCACTGCCCGCCCAGGCCGCCGAGCGGCGGCTGCTGGCAGCGGTCGCCGAACTGCCGCTGGGCAGGGCGGCCCACCCGTACAACGCCGAAGCGCTCTTCAGCGGCCTCGCAGCCGCCTCCGCCGGTGAGGCGCAGGACGCGCCCTGGCACGAAGTCCGCAGGCTGCTGCGGCTGCACCGCTACGCGCAAGAGGTGCTGCGCCCTGGCGCGGACCCGGTCCTGTGCCACGCCGGGCTTCTGCTCGACCGGCACCACGACGCCGCCGAAGCCGCCGCCGCGGCAGCGGCCGCCGCCCGCACGCCGCGTATCGCCCCGGCCACGGCGTACGCCCTCGGAGTCCTCCATGCCGACCAGCGGCACGAGGTCGAGGCGGCCAGGTTCGCCTTCCAGCAGGAATGGCGCCACGCCACGGACCGCGCCACGAAGGCGGCCACCGCGCCATGAACGGCGAGGACACCGTGCTCGCCGCGGGGTGCGTGCTCTGGCGCCGCTCCCCGCATCGGCACGAGGGTCTTGAGATCTGCCTCGTGCACCGGCCGAAGTACGACGACTGGTCCCATCCGAAGGGCAAGCTGAAGCGCGGCGAGGACATGCTCGCCGCCGCTCTGCGCGAGGTGCTGGAGGAGACCGGCCACCGCTGCGTTCCCGGCGCCCGGCTGCCCACGTGCCGCTACCTGGCACACGGTCGGCCCAAGCAGGTCGCCTACTGGGCCGCCGAAGCGACCACCGGCTGCTTCGCCGCGGGCGAGGAGGTCGACCGCATCGTCTGGCTGCCGCCGCCCGCGGCGCGCGAGAGGCTCACTCAGCCCCGCGACCGCGAGCTCGTTGACGCTCTGCTTCAGGCACTGCACACGACGTAACGTTGTGGAGTGTGCGAAATGCCCTCTCTGCCCGATTGACACCTTCTCGGATCCGCGGACCATGTCTCCGGACGGATGAAGTGGGGCTGGACACCGGGTCGCCGGTCACGGTTCACCTTGCGTTCACCCTCTCCCGTCGGCCGCTTCATCTCATCTGCCTAGTTTCGGCCTCAGACGGTGACCGGCACAGTGCAGGTCCCTCCACCCCGACGCACGCCGCCACCGACGGCGGCAACTGGAAGGAACACCAGAAAGTGAAGCTTCAGCGCAAGACCGGGCTTCGCGCCACCGCGCTCGGCGCCCTCGCGATCTCCGGCGCCCTGGTCCTCACGGCGTGTGGTTCGGACGACAACACGGGCGCCACCGCCGACGGCGGCGACAAGACCAGCGCCGCGTCGAACATCAAGTGCGACGAGGCCAAGGGCCAGATCCTCGCGGCCGGCTCGACCGCCCAGAAGAACGCCATGGACCTGTGGGTCAAGAACTTCCAGGCGGCCTGCTCCGGCGTCGAGGTCAACTACCAGGCCATCGGCTCCGGCGGCGGCATCACCAAGTTCACCCAGGGCCAGGTCGCCTTCGCCGGCTCCGACTCCGCGCTGAAGCCGGAGGAGGTCGAGGAGTCGAAGAAGATCTGCAAGGGCGGCCAGGGCATCAACCTGCCCATGGTCGGCGGTCCCGTCGCGATCGGCTACAACCTGGACGGCGTGGACGACCTCGTCCTCGACTCCACCACGCTCGCGAAGATCTTCGACTCGAAGATCAAGAAGTGGAACGACCCGGCGATCGCCAAGCTCAACCCCGACGCGAAGCTGCCGGATGCCGCGATCCAGGCGTTCCACCGCTCCGACGAGTCGGGTACCACGCAGAACCTGCACAAGTACCTCAGCGAGGCCGCCCCGTCCGACTGGAAGCACGACCCCAAGTCGAAGTCGTGGCTGGCCCCCGGTGGCCAGGCCGCCAACGGCTCCTCCGGTGTCGCCGCCCAGGTGAAGCAGACCCAGGGCTCGATCGGCTACTTCGAGCTGTCGTACGCGACCTCCCAGTCGATCTCCACCGTCAAGCTCGACACCGGCGCCGCCACCCCGGTCGCGGCGACCAGCGAGAACTCCTCCAAGGCCATCGCCGCCGGCAAGATCAAGGGCACCGGCAAGGACCTTGCGCTGTCCCTCGACTACACGACCAAGGCCGAGGGCGCCTACCCGATCATCCTCGTGACGTACGAGATCGCCTGCGACAAGGGCAACAAGGCGGAGACCCTGCCGACGCTGAAGGCTTTCCTCAACTACGCCGTCAGTGACGAGGGCCAGAAGGTCCTCACGGACGCCGACTACGCGCCGCTGCCCGCCGAGATCGCGGCCAAGGTCCGCGAGATCGTCCCCACCCTGTCCTGATGTCCGGCCGGGGCCGGTCCGCACGGACCGGCCCCGGCATCCGGTGCACCGCCGCCTGGAGCCCGAGGGCTCCGCAGACCGGAGACCCCGATGGATACAGCAACAACCACCACATCGCCCCCGCCACCCGGTGCGCCGGCCGCAGATCGCTCCATGCGCGGCAAGCCGCGCCCCGGTGACCGCGTTTTCCTGGGCATGTCCCGGGGGGCCGGTATCACCCTTCTGGTGATCATGGCCGCGATCGCGGGATTCCTCGCGTACCGCGCCGGGATCGCCATCTCGAAGAACGAGGCGAACTTCCTCACCACGTCCGAGTGGAACCCGGCCGGCGATCCGCCGGTCTTCGGCATCGCCGTCCTCGCCTTCGGCACGATAGTCAGCTCGGTCATCGCCATGGTCATCGCCGTGCCGATCGCCATCGGCATCGCGCTGTTCATCTCGCACTACGCGCCGCGGAAGGTCGCTTCCCCGCTCGCCTACGTCGTCGACCTGCTCGCCGCCGTGCCCAGCATCATCTACGGCCTCTGGGGCGCCCTCTTCCTCGTCCCCCACCTCGACGGCCTGAACCGCTGGCTCGACGAGTACTTCGGCTGGACGTACATCTTCGACAAGACGGGCGAGGGCGTCGCCCGGAACCTGTTCACCGTGGGCATCCTGCTCGCGATCATGATCCTGCCGATCATCACCAACGTCACCCGTGAGGTCTTCCTCCAGGTACCGAAGATGCACGAAGAGGCCGCCCTGGCGCTCGGTGCCACCCGCTGGGAGGTCATCCGCATGTCGGTGCTGCCCTTCGGCCGCTCCGGCATCATCAGCGCCTCCATGCTGGGCCTGGGCCGCGCCCTCGGCGAGACGATGGCGGTCGCCGTCGTCCTGTCACCCAGCTTCATCATCTCGGGGCACCTGCTGGACCCGGGCGGCGGCACGTTCGCGCAGAACATCGCCGCGAAGTTCAACGAGGCGGACACCTTCGGCCGTGACGCGCTGATCGCCTCCGGTCTCGTCCTGTTCGTGATCACCCTGCTGGTCAACGGCGCGGCACGCATGATCATCGCCCGCCGCAAGGAGTACTCGGGGGCCAACGCATGAGCCAGCTCGTCAAGGACGCGCCGCCGGTGGCCGCGGTGCGCACCGGCTCCCTCTCCCACGCCCGCCTCCCGCGCTGGGCCCCGGCCGGCATCGCCGCCGGCTCGATCGCAGCGGGCTGCGGCATCGGCCTGGCCGCCGGCTGGCACAGCCGCGTCCAGTGGGGCATGATCGCCGCCCTGCTCTTCGTCCTCGCCACCTACGTGATCACCACCAAGGTCGAGAACTCCCGCCAGGCCAAGGACCGCGTCGCCACCAGCCTCGTCTGGGTGTGCTTCGTCCTGGCCGTCGTGCCGCTGTTCTCGCTGGCCTGGGTCACCCTCAGCGAGGGCATGGGCGTCGTCGACGGCTACTTCCTCACCCACTCCATGAACGGCGTCCTCGACGTCCAGCCCGGCGGCGGCATCTACCACGCGCTGCTCGGCACGATCGAGCAGGTTTTCATCGCCGCGGTGATCGCCGCCCCGATCGGCCTGCTCACCGCGATCTACCTGGTCGAGTACGGACGCGGCAAGCTGGCCAAGGCCGTCACCTTCTTCGTCGACGTCATGACCGGCATCCCCTCGATCGTGGCGGGCCTGTTCGTCCTCGCCACCTGGAACCTGATGCTGGGCTTCGGCCCCTCCGGCTTCGCCGGCGGACTCGCCCTCGCCATCCTGATGATGCCGGTGGTCGTCCGCTCCACCGAGGAAATGCTGAAGCTGGTCCCGAACGAGCTGCGCGAGGCATCCCTCGCCCTGGGCGTACCGAAGTGGCGGACCATCCTGAAGGTGGTCCTGCCCACCGCCATCGGCGGCATCACCACCGGTGTGATGCTCGCCGTCGCGCGGGTCACCGGTGAGACCGCCCCGGTACTGCTCCTCGTTTTCGGCACGAGGCTGATCAACCCGAACCCGTTCGAAGGCGCCCAGTCCTCACTGCCGCTCTACGTGTACGAGCAGTACGCGGTCGGCACCGACGCCTCGATCGCGCGCGCCTGGGGCGCCGCCCTGGTCCTGATCGCCTTCGTCATGATCCTCAACCTGGTGGCCCGCGGCATCGCCCGCTGGAAGGCCCCGAAGACCGGAAAGTAGAACCACCATGGCCAAGCGAATCGATGTATCCGGCCTGACCGCCTACTACGGCTCCCACAAGGCGATCGACGACATCTCGATGACCGTCGAGCCCCGCTCCGTGACGGCCTTCATCGGCCCGTCCGGCTGCGGCAAGTCCACCTTCCTGCGCACCCTCAACCGCATGCACGAGGTCACCCCCGGCGGCCGCGTCGAGGGCAAGGTCCTGCTGGACGACGAGGACCTGTACGGATCGCACGTCGACCCGGTCGCCGTGCGGCGCACCGTCGGCATGGTCTTCCAGCGTCCGAATCCCTTCCCGACCATGTCGATCTTCGACAACGTCGCGGCGGGCCTGCGGCTGAACGGCTCGTACAACAAGAAGCAGCTGGCGGAGGTCGTCGAGCGCTCCCTCAAGGGCGCGAACCTCTGGAACGAGGTCAAGGACCGCCTCCACAAGCCCGGCTCGGGCCTGTCCGGCGGCCAGCAGCAGCGCCTGTGCATCGCCCGCGCGATCGCGGTCGAGCCCGACGTGCTGCTGATGGACGAGCCCTGCTCGGCGCTCGACCCGATCTCGACCCTCGCGATCGAGGACCTGATCGGCGAGCTGAAGGAGCGCTTCACGATCGTCATCGTGACGCACAACATGCAGCAGGCGGCACGCGTCTCCGACCGCACGGCCTTCTTCAACCTCTCGGCCGTCGGCCAGCCCGGCAAGCTGATCGAGATCGACGACACCGAGCGGATCTTCGCCAACCCGTCCGTCCAGGCGACCGAGGACTACATCTCGGGCCGCTTCGGATAAGACGTCTGCGGGTGCTGCATGGCGGTGCCACCCGCAGGACGACGGGCCCGCCCCTCTCCCAGGGGGCGGGCCCACCCATTTCCCTGGCGCGGGCCCACCCATTACCCGTGGGCGGGCATTACCCGTGGGCGGGCGCCACGATCTCCCGGGCGCGGAGGCACGATCTACCGAGGGCGGGCGCACCCCTTTCCCCGCGGGTAGGGGCCACCCGGAGCGGGGCGGCTTCCCCTTCGGGGCGGGGCGTCCCGAGCGGGGCCGTCCCTTCTCTCTGGGGGCGGGGCTCAGGGCCCCGGAGACCCGTCCGGTGGCGCGGACGGGAAGGTTACGTAGTTCCAAGAGCCGCAGCCGGACCGGGCCCGACCCCAGCCCGTCCGGCGTTCGAGGACACCCCGCGAGGCGCGGCACCGGCACCCGACAGGGGCCCGGTCCGGAACCCTGGCGGGGCGGGGCGCAGCCCCCGCAGTGCCGGACGAGGGCCCGGCGGGCCGCTGGGCACGCCCGGGCCACGCCCGGTTTCGGCAGGGGCGGGACGCAACCCCCGCACACCCGGGCCGGCGAGGTCCGGGGCGGAGCCCCGGTTTCGGGAAGGGGCGGGGTGGGGGAAACGCCTCGCGCAGCGGCCCACCACCCCCGCGCGCCCCCCAACACACGCAGCGGCCCCCACCGCCCACCGGGCGACAGGGGCCGTGCACAACCGGTCGTCAGCCGAAGAGCACGTACACCACGCCATAACTGAGCGCAGCGACAGACGCCGCCGCCGGCATCGTGATGAACCACCCCAGGACGATGTTCTTCGCGACACCCCACCGCACCGCGTTCAACCGCTTCGTCGCCCCGACGCCCATGATCGCCGAGGTGATCACATGTGTCGTCGAGATCGGCGCGTGGAACAGGAACGCCGAGCCGAACATGATGGACGCGCCCGTCGTCTCCGCCGCGAACCCCTGCGGCGGGTCCAGCTCGATGATCTTGCGGCCGAGTGTCCGCATGATGCGCCAACCGCCCGCGTACGTACCCAGCGACAGCATCACGGCGGAGGCGATCTTGACCCAGATCGGGATCGGCTCACCCGGGTTCTCGACGTCGGCGATGACGAGGGCCAGCACCACGATGCCCATCGTCTTCTGCGCGTCCTGCAGACCGTGACCGAGCGCCATGCCCGCCGCGGAGACCGTCTGCGCGATACGGAAGCCACGCTTCGTCTTGTGCGGGTTCGACTTGCGGAAGATCCACATGATCCCGACCATCACCAGATAGCCGACGAGCAGGCCGACCACCGGCGAGATGAACATCGGGATGACGATCTTCTCGAGCACACCGGTCCAGATGACCTCCGTCCCGCCGGCCAGCGCGGCTCCGACCATGCCGCCGAACAGCGCGTGCGACGAGGACGACGGCAGGCCGAAGTACCAGGTGATCAGGTTCCAGGTGATCGCACCGACCAGCGCGGCGAACAGGATGCCCATACCGGCCGCGCCGGCCGGCGTCTCGATGAGCCCCTCACTGACCGTCTTGGCGACGCCCTGCCCGAGGAACGCACCGGCGAGGTTCATCACCGCGGCCATGACCAGCGCCGCCCGCGGTGTCAGGGCCCGCGTGGAGACGGACGTCGCGATCGCGTTGGCGGAGTCGTGGAAGCCGTTGGTGTACGTGAAGAAAAGCGCGACCCCGATGGTCACAACCAGGGCAAAGGTGTCCACGTGGTTCAGGACTCCTTGACCGCGATGGTCTCCACCGTGTTCGCGACGTGCTCGAACGCGTCCGCAGCCTCCTCGAGCACATCGACGATCTGCTTGAGCTTGAGGACCTCGATGGCGTCGTACTTGCCGTTGAAGAGGTGGGCGAGGAGCTTGCGGTGGATCTGGTCCGCCTGGTTCTCCAGCCGGTTGACCTCGATCCAGTACTCGGTGAGGTTGTCCATCGTCCGCAGATGCGGCATGGCTTCGGCGGTCAGCTCCGCGGCCCGCGCCAGGACTTCGATCTGCTGCTCGACGCCCTTGGGCAGTTCTTCGATGTTGTAGAGGACGACCAGGTCGACGGCCTCCTCCATGAAGTCCATGATGTCGTCGAGGGACGATGCCAGGGCGTAGATGTCCTCGCGGTCGAAAGGTGTGATGAACGAGGAGTTCAGCTGATGGAAGATCGCGTGGGTAGCGTCGTCACCCGCATGCTCCGCCGCCCGCATCCGTTCCGCGATCTCGGCCCTGGCGGAGGACTCCGCCCCGAGCAGTTCCATCAGGAGCTTCGAGCCCGTGACGATGTTGTCCGCGGATGCGGCGAACATGTCGTAGAAGCTCGTCTCCCTGGGGGTCAGACGAAATCGCACGGAGGGTCCTCAGGGTGCTGGGGTTCGGTCAGGCTGATGCTAAGCGCATCATCCGGCCACGGCTAACGGCATTATCCCAGTCTCGCCCATGGGGCAAGGCGTCCAGCACAGGACCCCACCACTTTCCGAACGATTCGTTACCATATACCCATGAGGGGTATACACCCCTTTCTGGACAACGGGAGGACGCGATGACGACCACCGAGACGGCCGGCCTTCCGGTCACGGACCACGAGACCGACCACGACCACGGCGTGCACGGGTACCACAAGCAGAAGGACGAGCACCTCAAGCGCCTGCGGCGGATCGAGGGCCAGATCCGCGGTCTGCAGCGGATGGTCGACGAAGACGTGTACTGCATCGACATACTCACCCAGGTCTCGGCCTCGACCAAGGCCCTGCAGTCCTTCGCGCTCCAGCTGCTGGAGGAGCATCTGCGGCACTGCGTCGCCGACGCGGCGGTGAAGGGCGGCGACGAGGTCGACGCGAAAGTGGAGGAGGCCACGAAGGCCATCGCCCGCCTGCTCCGCACCTGACCGGGCCGCGCCCCGTCCGCCCCACACACCCCGTCCACCTCTGACGCCCCCGCCCCTGACGGAGTGTGCCCGTACCGCGTTCCGCCCCGCCCCTGGAATTCGTTTCCGGCCCGGCGCCGGTGGCTTGATCTCGACGGTCGAGTCCCGCCGCCTGCCGTCAGGCCCTTCGGCGGCCCGCCGGCTGCCCCACACCGGGACCCGGCGACCGGGCGGCGGACGCTCTCGGCAACGGCGGCCCGGGTGACGGCAACTCATGACGGTCGGCGCGCGCCGAGCGGTCGACGCGGTCCGCCGCCACCATCAGCACCTCGTCGATACGGTCCGGGCTGAGCCGCTCCCCGACCGCGGCCGACGCGGCGATCATCAGCTCACCGCACAGTTCGATCTCGGCGAGGGCCACGTGGTCCTCCTGGACGGTGGTCGTACTGGACGGAGCCACGTGCAATCACCTCTTCCGGCCGATGTCGGTCTCCTAGCGTAGGGAGCGGCGCACGCCCCGCGCATGGCACGTCCGGACCATTTGGGTTCTGACTCCCCCGGCACGCCCCCCTGGGCCACCCCGGCCCAGCCCCCTTCGACCACCCCGGCCCGACACCTGCCGCCACCCCGCGGCCACCCCGCGCCAACCAGGCGCCGCACGCTCAGACGTCGACCTTTCCGGTGTAGATGTCCCGGTTGTCAGGCAGCCGGACGACGACTTTGGTCCCGAAGTCGAAGAGGACCGTGGTCGATGTGACCTCGACCGTCCGGCCCTCGTTGGCGAAGGTGAAGCGGTGCCGCACCTTGCGGAGCCTGCCCGCCTCGTCCAGATAGGCATCGAACGGCACCACGTCCTCGGCGAACCCTTTCGCCGCCGCGGCCAGTGACGCTCTCGTATGAGGAGCCGCGGCCCGCGCCGCCCGCCCGATGTCGGTCGTGCCCCTGAAGTGCCGCACCTTCTGGCCGGAGAGCTCCACGTCCCCGACGTACTTCACCCGGTCGGCGCCGCGCAGCAGTTCCGCGGCGGCGAGTGGATCGGTCGCGCCGCCCGTGACGAGATTCCCGTCGTCCAGCGTGGTCGTGTCGACCCGGACCCACTTGTCGGCGGGCACGCCCGCGCCGCGGTTCTTCATATAGAGGGCACCGGGCGTCAGCAGTTCGGTGATCGGCTCGTGCTCCTCCGCACCGGCGGCGTCCGGCGGCAGGACGACCTTCAGGCTGCCCATGCCGCGTGCGAAGTCGTACCCGCCCTCCCCGCGGATGGTGACCCGCGTCCCGCCGGACGCCATCTCCATCGACGTACGCGCCTTGGAACTGCGGGCGCCCGTCAGCGTGTCCGCCGCCTTGCGTACCTCGTCGACCGAGCCGCCGGGCCGCACGCCACCGTCGTCACCGTCCACGGCGGCACCCCCGCCGGAGCATCCGGCGGCCGTGGCCACGGCCACGGCGGTCACGACGGCGACCGCCGCGCCCCTGCGCTTGTGCTGCACCACCATCGCCTGCCAACCCCCAACGCCGGACCGCTGCCTGATTCGGGACTCGCCCTGCCTCGGCCCCCTGGGGGCCTGGGACACCCATGCGCATAACGACGGCCCGGGCACGCCGTCACGCCGGGCACCCGGCGTTCACCGCCGCAGGGGCCGCAGTACCTTTGATCCGTGCCTCAGCAGGACGTCTCGACCGGTGATCCGGAAACGCACGTGGCCACGACCGTCGAGCGCGGCTCCTTCGCCATCGCCCGTTGCAGTTGCGGCTGGTCGGGCCCGGCGAGACGCTCCCGTGACAAGGCGCGTACGGATGCCGCGTCGCACACGTCGGCGCCATGACCCGCGGTGCCCCGGCGACCGGCCCGCGACAGGAACCCGCAGGCCACGGGAGCCGTCTCGTTCCACAGGAGGTTCCATGGAACTGGACCGGCGCTCACTGCTGACCACCGCTGTCGCCCTCGCCACGAGCGCCGCCGCCGCGGGCTGCACGCGACAGGAGACCGGCACCCCACCGCGCACCTCCGCCCCCACCCGGACCGGCACCCCGCCGACGCCGTCCGCCGGCACGACCGCCGCCGCCGACTGGGCCGCTCTCGCCCGCGGTCTCGACGGGCAGCTGATCCGCCCCGGTGACGCGGAGTACGCGAGCGCCCGGCTGCTGTACAACACGCGCTTCGACTCGCTGAAACCGGCGGCCGTCGCGTATGTGGCGGGCGAGGACGACGTACGGGAATGCCTCGCCTACGCGAAGGCGCACGCCACACCCGTGTCGATCCGTAACGGCGGCCATTCCTACGGCGGCTGGTCCTCCGGGAACGGACGCCTCGTCATCGACGTGTCGTCACTGAACCGGGTCGGCGCCGACGGCTCCGTCGGCGCCGGTGCCAAACTCATCGACGTCTACAACACCCTTGCCCGGCACGGCCGCACCGTCCCCGCCGGTTCATGTCCCACCGTGGGCGTCTCCGGCCTCACTCTCGGCGGCGGGCACGGCGTCACCTCCCGCGCCTACGGACTGACCTGCGACAGCCTGACCGAGGCGACGATCATCACCGCCGACGGCAAGCGGCGAGTCGCGAGCGCGGACGAGAACAGGGACCTCTTCTGGGCCCTGCGTGGCGCGGGCAACGGCAACTTCGGCGTCGTGACCGGCTTCCGGTTCCGTACGCATCCCGCACCCGACACCGTCTCCGCGTTCCTGAACTGGCCGTGGCAGAAGGCGGAACCGGTGCTGGCCGCCTGGCAGCGCTGGGGGCCGGACCTGCCGGACGAGATCTGGTCGTCGCTCCATCTCGCCGCCGGCCCCGGCGGCACCAGGCCCACCCTGTCCGTCACCGCCTTCACCCTCGGCTCGCAGAGCGACCTGCGCAACGCCCTCGACCGGCTCGCGGACGCGGTCGGCTCGCCCGCGGCCTCCGTCGCCCTGCGCCCGCGCAGCTACCGCGACGCCATGCTCGCCTACGCGAACTGCCTCTCCCTGAGCGAGGAGCAGTGCCGCCTGCCGGGCACCACCCCGGGCCGCGGCCGGCAGGGGGCGCTGCCCCGGGAGACCTACGCGTCGGCCTCCGACTTCTACGACCGCGACATCCCGGCCGCCGGACGCCGCGCTCTGACAGCGGCGGCTGAGGCGTTCACCCGTATCCCGGCCGACGCCAGCGGCGGCGGCGGTTCGGTCGCGCTCACCGCGCTCGGCGGAGCGATCAACCGGGTCGACCCGCTGGCGACGTCGTTCGTCCACCGGCGCTCCCGGATGCTGGCCCAGTACATCGCCGCCTGGCGGCCGGGCACGGCGGGAGCCGCCCAGCAGGCGTGGCTGAAGGACACCCATGCGTCGTTGCGCCGGTACACGTCGGGCGCGGCGTACCAGAACTACGCCGACCCGAACCTGACCGACTGGCGCCGTGCCTACTACGGCCCGGCCCTCGACCGCCTCACCCGCCTGAAGCACCGCTACGACCCCGACCGCCTCTTCGACCACCCGCAGGCCCTGTAGCGCGCCGGACCACGGCCGCGACCGGTGGGAGGCCAGGCCCCGGGGGCGCGGGTCAGGCAGCGAGGCCGTTCTCGCCGTGGCCCTCGGCCCTCGGCTCCGGGACGCCCAGCGTCTCGGCCGGCAGCGCCGCACCGGCCGGTGCGCGCTTCGACCGTACGACCCACCCGAAGGGGCGCGAGGCCGCGACCGCCGACACCAGCGGCGTGAGCAGCGCGAGGGCGAGCGGCGCGAGCAGCAGGGCCACCGCCGTACCGAGCGCGAATCCGCCGATGACGTCGGTCGGGTAGTGCACGCCCATGTAGACCCTGCAGAACCCCTCGGCGACCGCGAGGCCGAAAGCGGCCAGCCCGAACCTGCGGTGCGCCACGAACAGCCCGGCGGCGATCGCCATCGCCATCGTCGCGTGGTCGCTCACGAACGAGTAGTCGGTCTTGCCCTCGACGAGGACCTCGATGCGCTGGTGGTCCAGGAAGGGCCGCGGTCTCTCCACGAAGCCCCGGATGGGGATGTTGATCAACAGTGCGATACCGGCGGCGAGCGGTGTCCAGACCAGTCCGGCGACCGCCGACACCGAGTCCTCCGCCGTGCCGCGCCGGCGCACGCTCCACCAGCACCAGAGCACCACCAGCACCATGGCGAGCATGATCCCGTACTCGCCGACGAACCCCATGACGCGGTCGAGCCAGGGAGGTGCCTCCTTGGCGAGGCCGTTGATGTCGTAGAGCAGGCCGACATCCGGGTTCAGCCCGTCTGCTGCGAGTCCAGCCATCTGCTGCGGCCCCTTGCCTTGTGCCTGCCGACGCACCTGCCTGTGCGCCGCTCATCGACCCCCGTGGTGGTGCGGTGTCTGCTGCATGGTCGGTGCGGCCTTCCCTGCACAGGAAACGACGTGATCGGCGGCCGCGTTCCCCTCTCCACCGAACGAACACGATCACGTTATCGAAGGGTGACATGTCGTCGCAGCTCAGAGCCCTGCGGCAAGCGTCGCTTTCCGGCCACCCGTTCGCGTCACGTCACTCTTTCGGAGTCTTCGGCAGGTCCGTCGGCAAAGCGCGCGCACCGTCCTCCGTCACCCGGGTCGCACCGAAGTAGTCCGGCGTGTCGATCTTGTCGAACCGGATCACCGCCCCTGTGTACGGGGCGTTGATCATGTACCCGCCGCCGACGTACAGACCGACGTGCCGGATGGCGCGCGAGTTGCTCAAATCGTCGGAGAAGAAGACCAGATCGCCCGGGAGCAACTCGTCACGGGACGGGTGCGGTCCCGCGTTGTACTGGTCGTTCGCCACCCGCGGCAGTTCGATCCCCACCGTGCGATAGGCCGCCTGCGTCAGACCCGAGCAGTCGAAACGCCCGCCCTGCTCGGGCGTTCCGTTCCCGCCCCACAGGTACTTGGTGCCCAGCTTCTGCTGCGCGAAGTAGATGGCCCCTGCCGCCTGCCGCGACGGCTCGACCCGCCCCACCGGCTGGGCGAAACTCTTCTCGAGCGTCCGGATGACCTTCACGTAGTTCTGCGTCTCGCGATACGGGGGAACACCGCCGTACTTGATGACCGCATACGCGCCCGCGTTGTAAGCGGCAAGCATGTTGGCGGTCGGATCACCCGGCACCTTGCGAACATATCCAGCCAGTTCGCAGTCGTACGAAGCCGCCGACGGAATCGCGTCCGCCGGGTCCCACACGTCCCGGTCGCCGTCCTTGTCCCCGTCGATGCCGTGCGTCGCCCAGGTGCCCGGGATGAACTGCGCGATGCCCTGCGCCGCGGCGTGGCTCTGCGCCCTGGGGTTCCAGCCGCTCTCCTGGTACAGCTGTGCGGCGAGCAGCGCGGGGTTGATGGCCGGGCAGAGGTTCCCCCATGTCTGCACCAACGCCTGGTACTTCGCCGGCACGGCCCCCTTCGCCAGCCCCACGGCCCCGTTCTTGGCATTCCCGCCGAGAAGCCCGGAGGCCGCGGAGTACGTCCCGACGACGAGCAGCGCGACGAAGCACAGACAGAACCCGATCGAGAGCCCAGCGGCCAGCCACGCCTTACGCACCGTCAACCGCCTTTCGACGCCGGGTAGTCCGCCATCCGTCAGTGTAGGCGGCGACACCGTCCGTCGAGGGTTTCCGACGGCACCACCGCCGGGCGTCCGGCCGGCAGCGCGAAACGTCCTGCGGCCGAGGCGGCGAGGCGACCGCGGCGTCGCCGGTGCGCTGTCCCTGTCGTACGAGTCGATGCCTCCTGAGGACCGCAGCGCCTTCCGGCTGCTCGGCCACCACCCGGGCCGGTACATCGATGTGCAGGAGGCCGGTGCGCTGCTCGGCCGCGGGGCGACGGAGGCCGAGGACGTCCTGGAACGGCTCGTCGACGTAAGCCTGCTCGAAGCCAGGGAGCCGGGGGCGTACGCCTTCCACGACCTGGTGCGGCACTTCGCTCGGCGACTCGGCCAGAGCGAGCCGGCCACCGGGGACACCGAGGCCGTGGAACGTCTTCTCGACCACTACCTGGCGCGGGCGGAGAACGCCGGTGACACCCTCTTCCCCGGCAGGGCCCGATACAGCGGTCCGAGCGGTGGACCCGCCGGCGGGCTGCCGGAGTTCGGCAGCCGGGACGCCGCTCTCAAGTGGCTCGACCAGCACCGGGACAGCCTGCTGGCTGCCGTGGACATGGCACAGAGCCACGGGTTATTGCGCCACGCGGGACGGCTCCCGCGCGAACTGGGCTTCCATTCGAGCATCCGCAGTTACGACCTGGAGGCGAACGTGGCGCTCGAAGCCGGTGTCGGCGCCGCGCGGACACTGGCGGACCCCGCGCTCACGCGGCTCAACCTCACCAATCTGGCCATGGGGCAGTGGCGCCTCGGCCACATCAGGGAGGCGGTGGCCCGGCTCGAGGACGCCCTGGACATCTCGCGCTCCATGAACGACGCGCGCAGCGCCGCCGAGTGCAAGGCCAGACTGGGGCAGGCGTACAACAGTCTGGGGGAACTCGGACACGCACTCAGGCTCAGCGAAGAAGCCAACCGCACGGCGCGTGCGACGGGCTTCGCGCGGCTGGACGGCTCTTCGCTGAGCACCATGAGCCATGTGCGGGCACGGCTCGGGCAGTTCGCAGAGGCCGCCGCGGCGGCACGGCAGGCACTCGCGGTCTTCGACTCGATCGGCGAGATACAGCTGTCGGTGGACGCCCTCGCCTATCTGTCCCGGGCGCTGGAAGGCACGGGCCGCCTCGAGGAGGCGCTCGCCCGCGCCGACGAGGCCGTGGAGCGCTGCGAGCAGCTGCGCGGTCCAGGAGGTCCGCCTCCGGCAGCTCGGGATCCCACAGCGACCAGACGCGGAACCCCGCATCGACGGCCTTGCTGGTGAGCTGGTGATAGGGCATCACCAACAGCACCCTCTTGTTCCGACAGCTCGTGAATGGGGCCATGTCCACCACTGTGCGCCGATGGATTCCCGGCCCGGTCCTCTCGCGTTCCCGTCGGTCCCGGTGCCACGTCGGGTCACCTCATACGCTCCCCCCGGCCTCTCCGTAGACGGCGAGCGCCCCCGTGACGAGATCGAGCGCCGACGGCTCTGGGAGCGGGACGGCCTCGCCGTACGTGCCGGGCCGGGTGCGCCGGTAGCGGGCCCCGTCGGGCGCGGTGTGCAGAGCCCAGGTGCCGTGGCGGGGGTCGACGACCAGGAGGGCCCGTACGTGCGCGACCGCGTACCAGTCGGACTTCCGGCCGAACTCCCGGCTCTTCTCCTGCCGTGGCACGATTTCGACGGCGAGTGCGATGTCCTGCGTGCGTATGGTCCGCTCCCGGGTCTCCACGCCGTCGACCAGGACGGCGAGGTCCGGCACGGCGAAGTCGTCGGGGTCCATCGGTATCCGCACGGACGGGGCTTCGACGACTGTGGCGTGCTGCGCGATCCGGTCAGCCAGGTCCCGGGCGACTGCCGCACGCGTCCGGCAGTCGGTCCGCGACAGCACGAGGCTGCCGGCGAGGATCTCCACACGTAAGTCGGTCGCCCGCGCGATCATGCGCGCCACCTCGCGGGGACTGCGCGGCAGGACACGCCCGAGCAGACCACGCCTGCTCAACGCGCACCACCGCCGAGCTCGACCCAGAGCAGCTTCCCGCCCTGCGGCAGCGCTGTCGCGCCCCACTCGTCCGCGCAGTGCGCGACCAGGCAGAGACCACGTCCGCCGGTGGCGTCCGCCGCGGGGCGGCGCGGCAGGCCGGCGAACGGAGGCGGGATGTCGGGGTGGGTGTCCCACACCCCGAGCCGCAACCGCCCCGCCTCGGGGGCGCGCAGCCGGAGCCCGTAGGGGCCCTCGGTGTGGCGGTACGCGTTGGTGACAAGCTCGGAGGCGAGCAGCTCCGCGGTCTCGGCCAGGCCGGCGAGGTGGTGGGCGTGAAGGACCGCCCGCAGGATGTGCCGGGCGACGCCGGGCGCCCGGGGATCCTGCGGGAGTTGAAGGGTGTAGGTCCAGGGCGGGGCTACGGTGGTCATGGAAGTTCCCCTGTCGGGAGTCGCGTTGAGGATGCGGTGGTGGTTGCCCGGTGACCAGGTCGCTCCGTCGAGCGGGGTACTTCCAGGCGGGTGGCCTGAGTCACACCGTAGAGCGCGCCATGGAATACATTCCATGCAATCCAGCGAATTGATCGCAGTTACCCTCGTGTGGGTGACGCTGCCCGGGAGAGTTGATGACGCCGAGCTCCACTCCAACCGCCCGCCGCCAGCGGCTCGGCGCCGAGCTCCGCAAGCTGCGCGAGCGGGCGGGCCTCACAGCGACGCAGGCCGCCGCCCTACTGGGCGGCAATCAGGCACGGATCAGCAACATCGAAGCCGGCCGTTACGGCGTCAGCGCTGAACGGGTACGCACCCTGACCTGCCTCTACGAGTGCTCGAACGCCGATCTGACAGAAGCCCTCGCCGCCATGACGGGGGACCGCAAGCGAGGCTGGTGGGAGGAGTACCGCGAGGTCCTTTCCAGCGGACTGCTCGACCTTGCCGAACTCGAGCACCACGGGCAGCGGTTGCGTACCGCGCACACCTCCGGCATCCCCGGGCTACTCCAGACCCGGGAACACACCCTGGAGGTCATGCGCCAGGTGGTGCCCGCCCTACCCCCACCCGACGTGGAACACCGCCTGTCGTTCCGCATGAAACGCCAGGCGGTTCTCTTCCGGGAGGAGGCCGTGCCGTACCAGGCGATCATTCACGAGGCCGCCCTGCGGATGAAGTTCGGCGGCCCGTCCGTCGCCGGTCGCCAGCTCCAGCACCTCTTGGACATGGGGGAGCACACCCACATCACGATCCTGGTGCTGCCCTTCGAGGCAGGCGCGTTCCCAGGTTCGGGCCAGCCGCTCTACTACGTACACGGCCCGTTGCCGCAGCTGGACACGGTCCAGCTGGACCAGGCGCACGGGATCGTCCTCCTGGACGCGGAGGCCCAGCTCGACAAGTACCGCCAGGTCTTCACCCGGCTGGAAAGCCTCGCACTGGACGCGGACTCTTCCGCAGACCTCATCCACAACATCGCCAAGAGCCTGGGAAGGGACCGGACGTGTTTGTAGACAGCTGGCAGAAGTCGTCGTACTGCGGCGAAGGCGAGTCATGCGTACACGTCACCGCCTCAGAGGGCTCGGTCAAACTGGCCGAGAGCAGCGATCCGGACGGGCTCATACTCCGCACCACCCCCGACGCCTTCGCCTCCCTCACCCACGCGCTCAAGACCGGCGCCCCGAGCCCGGACATAGACGTCACCCGCACCCCCGACGGCCTGATCCGCGTCGGCGGAGTCGTCACGACGACACCCGAGAAGTGGGACGCGTTCGTGCTCGGCGTACGAGCCGGCGAATTCGACCACATCGGGCGGCCGCCCCTGGATGCGCCCGGTCGGTGAGCGCGTGGGGCCGCCCTCCCAATCTTGATCTCGATGTTCGCGGCTCCGGGGCGTGCGCCAAGGGCGCTCGCGCCTCCGTGAGCTCGCCCATCCGGGAACGGCCGGATCGCGACCCCGGGGAAGGTGGTCTGGACCTGTCGCCGCTACTGTGTGTCACACAGCCCAGAAGGCTGAGGTCAGATCCCCGCCCGGTGACCACGCGCGGGGCCGGCAACACAGCACCACAGGAGCAAGACGTGAAGAACGCCGCGAGCGTGACGGACACCCCCGACACCAAAGACGCGCGCAACGAGGCAAAGGCAGCCCGCCGCAAGGGTGACTCCGGCGGCATGGTCGCGACGGTGACCTTCGTCGTACTCCTCGCCCTCGCCCTGGGGCTGCTCGGCTACATGGTGGTCAGCGGCTGACCCCACAGGGGCAGGCAGGAGAGCCAAGGCGGTGCGGGTCCGGTCTCGGACCCGCACCGCCTTCGGCGTACCCGACCGTCGCGCTTCCCGGACGAACCATCCCAAAGGTGGAACAACGACAGTCATTGCCCGAAGTCACCCTCCGTGATACACAGAGTGACCATGCAGACAGTCGCACCGACCCGAACCGCGCCGCCGCAGGTCAGAGCGGCTGGTTCGGTCATACGTGCGGAGATCGGGTAAAGAGACCCTCCAAGTCGGCATACGCGGGCGGTTTCATCAGCGAAGATAGGACCCAAGAGCCTGTGCCGAGCGGCACGGGCGGCTAACAACCCAACAGGGGCGGTGAGTTACATGATCCTGGCAGCGGAAAAGGGCGACATCACCACCATCATCGGCGGAATCGCCCCGAACTGGGGGCCGTTCGGAAGCCTGGGCAACGAGGCTCGGGTGATGATCGAGGTCGTGATGGCCATTGCCATCCTCCTCTGCCTCGGAATCGCGATCTGGGGAGCGGCCAAGCAGCGCATCGGTGCGACGGCGCTGCGCGACACGTTCAGCGCCGAACAGGGCAAGGGCCTGATCGTCGCCGGCCTGACCGGTGTCTTCATCATCGGGTCGCTGGGGACCTTGTTCACCATCGTCTACGGGATGGCTGTGTAAGCGCCCGTCAGTCCTCCGGGCGCGCCCCGGGCCCACCGTTCGAGGTTGCGTCTCCCTGATGTCGAGTCACCACACCCTGTCCGCACGGCAAGCAGTACGCCCATCACTGGTTGAGGGGGCCTGGGCGAGATGAGCCTCGGCGACGATCACGGCTACGGCGGCGAGCCGGGCGGCGGCTCCGGCCAGACGCGTACCCGCCTGCCGGGCAGCGGCGACCCGGACGTGTACGGAGGCGCCCGCCGCCCTGCGCGCAGCGGCTCACGCTCCCTCATCACGGTGCTCGGTGTGGTGGTGCTGCTGATCGCGGCGATCGCTTTCGCCAACCGGGGCGGGGACGGCGGGGACGACGACGCGTCGGGCGGTGCCAAGGAGCCGGCGGCCCAGCCGACGGCTCCGTCCGGCGTCCGCCCGGTCAAGGGCAACACCGGCGGCATCCCGACGGGCTATGCGCAGGACGAGCAGGGGGCGCAGAGCGCGGCGGCGAATTACGCGGTGGCGCTGGGGTCGGCCGACATGTTCGACGAAACTCGACGGGTCGAGATCGTCAACACGGTGTACGCACCGGACGTCGCGGCTGCCCGACGTGGTGACCTCGACAGCGTCTATTCCAGCAAAGAGTTCCTGACGGGCATCGGTTTGAAGCCGGACGGCACGGCGCCTGCCGGAATGACCTTCATCACCCGCTTCAATCCGGTCGGTGCCAAGGTTGAAAGCTTCACGCCGAACCGGGCGAGCGTCTCGGTCTGGTACTCGGCCCTCTTCGGGCTTGCGGGCGAGGGCTCCCAGAACCCGGTCACCGAGAGCTGGTACACGAACACATTCGACTTGAGATGGGTTGACGGTGACTGGAAGGTCGCCGACTTCACACAGAAGGAAGGCCCCGTGCCAGTCGGCCGGGACCAAGCGGCTTCAGGTGCTCGAGAGATGGCGGACGCCGTGCAGCAGTTCGGAGGGTTCACGTATGCCCGCTAATCGCCGAGCCGCGTTGTTCGCAGCTGCGTTTGCCACCACGCAGGCAGGCGCCGTGGCGTTGGCGACTCGAGCCGCCGCCGAACCGACGCCCGCACCGAGCAATGACCCTTGCGACCTCATCCGTGGCCCCGCCCGCGACTACTGCGAAGACGGCGAAGGCGCCGCCAACCCCGGCAGGACCGGGCTGGACGCCGATCCCTCCGCCGCGCTCGACCCGCTCTCCGCCCTCGCCCGCGGCTGTGCCGACGCCGCCTCGTGGACGATCGGGAAGCTGTCGGAGGCCGTCGAGTCGACGGCCACCGTCGACTTCACGAACCTGACCTTCCTCGCCCACTACGCCATCGTCTTCGCCGCCGCGTCCATCCTCACGCTGCTGCTCTGGCTGCTGGCCGTCGCCAAGCGGGCCGTGCGGGGCGTGCCGTTCATGACCGCGGTGTCCGAGGCCGTCGGGTTCCTCTGGCTGAGTGTGCTCGCCTCCGCCTTCACGCCCCTGATCCTCTTCACGCTCGTGTCGGTGACCGACGCCGTCACCGAGGTCATCGCGGGCGGTACGGCACAGCAGACGGACATGTTCTTCGGGAACTTCTCCAAGGCGCTCGCCAAGGGCGACGACATCGGCGGCGGGCCGATCATGCTGATCGTCGTGTCGCTGGTGACGATCCTCGCCGCCGGTGTGCTGTACCTCGAGCTGTTCATCCGGGCCGTGCTGCTCTACGTCGGCGCACTGCTCGGCGTCGTCGTGTACGCGGGCCTCGTCGACAAGAACATGTGGGGGCACGTCCGGCGCTGGGCCGGGATCATGATCGCGATCATCCTGGTCAAGCCGGTGATCGTGATCGTGCTGGGCCTCGCGGGAGCGCTCTCCGCCGACGGCGGGCCGGACTCGTTCTCCGCCGTCGTGTCCGGGCTGGCGATCATCCTGCTCGCCATCTTCGCGTCGGCGATGATCTACCGCTTCGTCCCCGGTTTCGGCGACGAGATCGCCGCCTCCCGCAACAACCGCATCCAGAACGGCGCCGAGAACAAGGCGGCCGCCGTCATCAGCTCCCCCGCGGCGCTCGTGTCCCAGGGCATCAAGACCCACAGCAGCCGCGGCAACCAGAACACCGGCGGCGACGGCGGGGGCGGCAGTAGCCCGCGCCCCGCCAACCCCGCCTCCGGCGGCATGGCGGCCCACGGCAGCCGTGCGTCGGAGGGGGCGGCGGGCGCGGCGCCCGCACCCCGTAGCAGCAGTCCGACGAGCGGGACCCCGCACGGCAATCGCAACAGCACAGGAGGTGGCCGGCGTTGACGACCCAGTCCCATCCGATCACGCCCCGCCGCACGTACCTCATCGGCCGGGCCCGACCGAACGCGGTCATCGGCAAGAACCGTGAGACCGGCGAGATCGCGCTGATCATCGCCGGCGCGTTCCTCGGCATGATGAGCGGGCTGCTGGTCCCCTTCCTGTCACTGCGCATCGTGCTGCTGATGGGCTTCCCGATGCTGGCGCTCGCCGCCGTCTACGTGCCGTACAAGCAGCGCACCTTCTACAAATGGTTTGAAATCAACCGCAGCTACAAACGGTCCCTGCGCAGCGGCGGCACCCTCTACCGTTCGGGCGCCGTCGAGGCGGGCACCCGCCTCGACGGCCGGGAGGTCGAGGTCGGGCCGCCGCCCGGTATCGGGCGTATCAGCTGGCTCGCCGCACCGTTCGGCCCGGACGAGATCGCCGTGCTGCTGCACGCCGACCGCCGGACCGTCACCGCCGCCATCGAGATCGAGGGTCCCGGCGTGGGCCTGCGGGACAGCGAGGACCAGGAGGCCCTGGTCGACCGTTTCGGCACGCTCCTGAAGCATGTCGCCAACGGCGACGGCTTCGTGACGCGGATCCAGATGCTGGCACGTACGCTGCCCGCCGACCCGGACGCCCACGCCAAGGACGTCGCCCAGCGCGGCGACCGGAACGCCCCCGGCTGGCTCCAGCAGTCGTACGACCAGCTGCAGTCGATGGTGTCGACCTCCAGCGAGCAGCACCGCGCCTACCTGGTGGCGTGCATGCACTACTCCCGCGAGCTGGCCGCGGAGGCGCACACCATGGCCCGTGCCGCCAAGGCGGCTTCCGGGGCGCGGCGGCTCGACAAGGACGCCGGCCTCGCCGTCGTCATGGCGCGTGAACTGACCGACATCTGCGCGCGGCTGGCGGAGGCCGACATCCGGGTGCGGCAGCCGCTCGGCCAGTCCCGCCTCGCGTCGCTCGTGCACTCCATGTACGACCCGGACCACCCCATCGACCACATCCAGGCGATGACGAAACGGAACGCCTGGCCGGCCGAGCTGGACGCCGTCGAGCCGACCTATCTCCAGGCGAAGACCCGGGAGTCGTCAACCCGGGCCCCCTGGTGCCACTCGACCGCGTGGGTCAAGGAATGGCCGCTGACGCCCGTCGGCGTCAACTTCCTCGCCCCCCTGCTGGTCCACACTCCGGACGTGATCCGTACGGTCGCGGTCACCATGGACCTGGAGCCCACCGAGGTCGCCATCGAGCGGATGCTGACCGAGAAGACCAACGACGAGGCGGACGCCAGCCGCGCCGCGAAGATGAACCGGACCATCGACCCGCGTGACATCGCCGCGCACGGTCGGCTCGACCAGCGGGGTGAAGATCTCGCGAGCGGTGCGGCGGGGGTCAACCTCGTCGGGTACATCACTGTGTCGTCGCGTTCCCCCGAGGCCCTGGCCAGGGACAAGCGCACGATCAGGGCCTCCGCCGGCAAGTCGTACCTGAAGCTGGAGTGGTGCGACCGCGAGCACCACAGGGCCTTTGTGAACACCCTGCCGTTCGCGACCGGCATCCGCCGATAGGGGCCCGTGTGATGCGAGATCCGCTGTCCATCCTCACGGATGCCTTCACCTCCTTCCTCTTCGGGAAGGTGGAGACGACCCGTCTGCCCGTCCGTACGTCGACGGGCCAGGCACAGGCCGTCTACCTGCCGACCGCCGCACCCGGCCTCGGTGACTCGGGTGTGATCATCGGCCGCGAGGTCTACAGCGGCAAGGGCTACATCTACGACCCCTTCCAGTTGTACGGGCAGCAGCTCCCCGCCCCCCACTGGCTCGTCCTCGGCGAGTCCGGCAACGGCAAGTCGGCCCTCGAGAAGACGTACGTGCTGCGCCAGTTGCGCTTCCGCGACCGCCAGGTCGTCGTGCTCGACGCCCAGGGCGAGGACGGCGTCGGCGAGTGGAACCTGATCGCGCAGGAGCTGGGAATAACTCCCATCCGGCTCGACCCGATGACCGCCCTCGACGGCGGCATCCGCCTCAACCCGCTGGACCCGTCGATCACCACGACCGGCCAGCTGGCGCTGCTCCGCACGATCATCGAGGTCGCCATGGGGCACGGCCTGGACGAACGGGCCGGCTTCGCGCTCAAGGTGGCGCACGCGTACGTCAACGCGAGCGTCACCGACCGGCAGCCGGTCCTCACCGACATCGTGGAGCAGCTGCGTCACCCGAAGCCGGAATCCGCGGAGGCCATGAACGTCGACATAGACGATGTCCGCGCCTGGGGTCTCGACGTGGCGCTGGTCCTGGACCGGCTCGTCGACGGCGACCTGCGCGGCATGTTCGACGGGCCGACCACCGTCGGTATCGACCTCGACGCGCCGCTCATCGTCTTCGACCTGTCGCACATCGACCGCAACTCCATCGCGATGCCCATCCTGATGGCGATCGTCGGTGTCTGGCTGGAGCACACCTGGATCCGCCCCGACCGCAAGAAGCGCATCTTCCTGGTGGAGGAGGCGTGGCACATCATCAACAGCCCGTTCGTCGCCCAGCTCTTCCAGCGGCTGCTGAAGTTCGGACGGCGGCTCGGTCTGTCGTTCGTGGCGGTGGTCCACCACCTGAGCGACGTGGTGGACGGGGCGGCGGCGAAGGAGGCCGCGGCGATCCTCAAGATGGCGTCGACCCGGACGATCTACGCCCAGAAGGCCGACGAGGCACGGGCCACCGGCAAGGTGCTGGGGCTGCCACGCTGGGCCGTGGAGATCATCCCCACCCTGACGCCCGGTATCGCGGTGTGGGACGTCAACGGAAACGTCCAGGTCGTCAAGCATCTGATCACCGAGGCGGAACGGCCACTGGTCTTCACCGACCGCGCCATGACGGAGTCCTCGGTGCCCGCCGTACCGGAGCACGTACAGGCCGCGGAGTGGGAGGCGGAACAGCGCGCACGACTCGTCGAGCAGCAGCAACTGGGCGAGTCGACAGAGTCGACGGTGGCGTGAGATGTACGAGGACGGCCGTAAGGACCACACGCGGCGCGAAGGGGGCGTCCCCGACGGCCTGCTGGTCGGGCTGCTGGCCTTCCTCCTCGGCCTGACGCTGCTCGTCTGGTCGGCGACGGGCCTGGCCGGTCTGTTCACGCACGGCTCCTGGCCGTCCGGGGTCACCTTCACCGACACCCCGGCGGCCATCCGGGCGCTGGCCGCCGCCCCGCAGGACCTGGCCGCCGCCTGGCCCGCCACGCCGCCCGGCGAACTCTCCGGGTACGGACCGTTCTGGGGGCTGCTCATCGGGCAGTTGATGGTGCTGATCGTGCTGACGGTGTTCGCGCTGGGCACGTTGGCGCGCTGGCGGGCAGTGCGCGCGGCAGCGCGTGCCGCGGCGCGTGAGCCCCGGCGCGTACGGGCCCCGGGGCGCGAGCCGGAGCCGCCCGTACACGGGGAAGCCGTGCGAGAGAGGACAGTGCTGGAGAAGACCACGGCACCGCAGGGCGAAGCGGCACCGCAGGCCGAAGCCCCAACGCAGGCCGAAGCGACACCGGTAGCCACCGCGCCGTTCACCGCCGCTCCCGTCGCGGACGCGGCTCCCGGGACGTTGCCCACCGCACCGCTGCCCGCCGTCCCGGGACCCCGCACCCGGACACCCCGGGTGCTGTACGGCAATCCCTCCGGCCGGCGCCCGGCCGCCGTCCAGGCACTCCTCGACGCGGAGGGCCCGGCGCTCGTCGTGACCTCCGATCCCGCCGTGTGGGCCGAGACCAAGGGCGCACGCGCCAAGCTGGGGCCCGTACTCGTCTACGACCCGGGGCACCTCTGCGACACGCCCGCCCGGCTGCACTGGTCGCCGACAACCCACTGCGAGGACGACCGGACGGCCGCCGCCCGCGCCGGCGCCCTCCTCGCGCCCGTACGCCCCCGGGCGCTCATCGACGCGGCGATGGCGGACACCGCGGAAACGCTCCTGCGCTGCTGGCTGCACGCCGCGGCCGTGGACGGGCGCCCGTTCCGCCAGGTCCACCGCTGGGCTCAGGGCAACGGCGCCCACGAGCCCGTACGCATCCTCCGGACCCACCCCAAAGCAGCCGGCGGGCTCGCGGGGCTGCTCGAATCTGCCCTCACCTCCCACCCCGAACGGCGAGAGATCGCGCAGGAGTTGACCGCACGCACGTTGTCGGCACTCTCCTCGGTCCACATCCGCGAGGCATGCACCGCGAATCGAACGGATTCGCTCACACTGGAATCATTCGTGACCGAAGCGGGCACGCTTTATGTGGTGGGTGAACCGATCGAAGATCCTCGCACCCATCCCGGCGCGATGCCTCTCCTCACGGCACTCGCAGCAGACGTGGTCGAGCACGGCCGCCGCATGGCCGCACGGTCATCCGACGGTCGGCTCGACCCACCAATGACTCTCGTGCTGGACGACGTGGCGGCCGTCGCCCCGCTCCCCGGACTCCCCGAGCTGCTGGCGGCCGGCGAGGACCAGGGCATGCCGACGCTCGCACTGCTCCGCTCCCCCGAACAGGCCCGCGCCCGCTGGACCGCGCCACTGCCCCGGTGCTGAGTACCGAGCCCTGAGCCCCGATCCCCGCAACCCCGGCGCACGCCCGAGCCGCGAACCCCGGCAACCCCGGCCCACCTCCGAGCCCTGAGCGCCTGTCAATCCTGAGGCAGGCGCCGGATCTCGTACTCCTGCGCCATCTCGTCGTCCGGCACCGGACCACTGACGCCGCTCGGGACGAAACCGACCTTGCGGTAGAGCGCGGCCGCCCTGGCGTTGTCCGAGTGGAACAGCAGCCGCACCCGCTCCACAGGCGGCGAGTCCAGCGCCCACGACCACTCCAGCGCCGCACGGAACAGCGCCTCGGCAAGCCCGTTGCCCCGCGCCTCCTGCCGTACGAACACGCCCACCACATGCGTCTGCTCGACCGGGGCCGGCGTACCGATGAGGGCGCTGCCCTTGTGCTCGACCAACACGGACGCCGTGCCGTCCCACCGGCCCCCCGGCGCCTCGGCCACGAACTGCACGACATCGACGCCCGCGGCGGCGTTCGCCGTGCGCTCCTGCCAGGCCGAGTCCGGCCGTTCGAGAGCCTGCTCGTACGACTCGTAGAAGGCTATGGGGGCGAGCGGGTCCCGCAGGGCGTGGAGCCGGAGATCACGGGCCTTGGCCCACTCCTCGGCACGCACGCGGCGGATGACGTATTCCATCCCCTGATACTGCCCCTGACCAGCACACCCGGGCAACGCCGTTTCTCCGTCGTACCCCGGTACTACCCCCGCTCCCCGCTCTGCCGCCCACGGTCGGACGCCCGGCCCGGGCCCGCTCCGTAGCGTCGACGGCATGACCGAACCCCACGGCATCGAAGCCGTCGAACTCACCAAACGCTACGGCGACACGACCGTCGTCCAGGACCTCACCTTCCGTGTCAGGCCGGGCTCCGTGACCGGCTTCCTCGGACCGAACGGCGCGGGAAAGTCCACCACCATGCGCATGCTCCTCGGTCTCGACGCCCCCACCCGCGGCCGCGCCACGATCGGCGGCCGGGCCTACGCGGCCCACCCGGCTCCTCTCACCGAGGCCGGAGCACTGCTGGAGGCCCGCTCCATCCACCCCGGCCGCACCGCCGGAAACCATCTCCTGGCCCTCGCGCACACCCACGGCATCCCGCGCTCCCGCGTCGACGAGGTCATCGCCCTGACCGGGCTCACCGATGTGGCAGGACGCCGGGTCAAGGGCTTCAGCCTCGGCATGGGCCAGCGTCTCGGCATCGCCGCCGCCCTGCTCGGCGACCCGGCGACCCTCATCCTCGACGAACCCGTCAACGGCCTCGACCCGGAAGGCGTCCTGTGGATCAGGACGCTCCTGAAGTCCCTGGCGGCCGAGGGCCGTACCGTACTCGTCTCCTCCCACCTCATGAGCGAGATGGCCCTCACCGCCGACCACCTCGTCATCATCGGCCGCGGCCGGCTGCTCGCCGACACGACCGTGGAGGCGTTCGTACGGGACTCCGGCGCGAGTGCCGTGAAGGTGGTCTCACCGGAGGCGGCCACGCTGGCCCCCCTGCTGGACGGTCCGGATGTCGACGTCGAGCGGACCGCGCCCGGCGAACTGCTCGTACGCGGCACGGACGGCGAGACCGTCGGCCGCACCGCCGCCGCCCACGGCATCCCGCTGTACGAACTCACCCCGGTCACCGCCTCGCTGGAGCAGGCGTTCATGGACCTCACGCACGACGCGGTCGAGTACCAGGCCACCCGCCTCGAAGGAGCAGCGGCATGAACGCGTACGCACTGACCCCCAAGCGCGTGCTGCGTTCCGAGTGGCACAAGCTGTGGACGCTGCGCTCCACGTGGATCACGCTCCTGACGGCCGGCGTCCTCACCCTCGGCATCGGCCTGCTGATCGGCGCCACGTACGAGTCGGGCGGCGGCGACGGCGACGTGGACGTCGTCGTACTGACGCTCATCGGCGTCCAGTTCGCGCAGATCGCCTTCGCCGTGCTCGGCATCCTCGTCACCGCCGGCGAGTACTCGACCGGCATGATCCGCGCCTCGATGACCACGGTCCCCCGCAGGCTCCCCGTGCTCTGGTCCAAGGCCGCGGTCTTCGGCGCCGTCACCCTCGCCGGCACGCTCGTCACGGCCTTCGTCACCTTCCCCGCGGCACAGCTGTTCTTCACCGGCACCGACCAGGAGGCGTCGCTCGGTGATCCGGGCGTGGTCAGGGCCCTGGTGGGCAGCTCCGCCGGGCTCACCCTGATCGGTCTGACCGCCCTCGGCCTGGGCGCGCTCGTACGGTCCGTCCCGGGCGCGATCGGGGCGTTCGTCGGCGGTGTCATGGTCCTGCCCGAGGTGATCACCCTCCTTCCGTACAGCATCGTGACGGACGCCATGGAGTACTTCCCGGCGAAGGCCCTGGAGTCCCTGATGTCGGCACAGCCCGCCCCGGGGGCGGCGTCACCGGTCGGAGCGCTGCTGGCGCTGACCCTCTGGGCGGCGACGACGCTGGTCCTCGCCGGTGCGATGCTCAAGCACCGGGACGTCTGAGGCCGGGCACGTGTACGAGGATGTGGGGATGGGGGTGGTGCGCATGGCCCGGCAGCGGAACGACCGACCGTCGACCCGCTCCGCGCAGCAGGGCTGGTCGACGGGAGCGCAGCCGCTCACCCGCCGGCTGCACCGGCTCACCGAGCGGACACGCTCCGTCGACCGCCGCCGTCCGCTGGTCTGGGACCTGCATCTCACGGGCGCGTTCGTGTTCGCCGCGATGGTGGACGCCGCGGGTGGCTGGCGAAACGTGGCCTTCAACGACGAAGTGCCGCTCTGGCTCGTCGTCCTGATGAGCCTCGGCTTCTCCCTCCCCCTGCTGTGGCGGCGCACCCACCCCCTCGCCGTGCTGCTCGTGATGCTCCCGTTCGCACTGGTCAACGCGGCGAGCGGGGCACACCTCCAGGCGTCGTTCCTCCAGATGATCGCCGTCTACAACATCGCGCTGCGGCTGCCGCTGCGGACCCTGGTGTGGTCGTTCGGCACGGTGCTCGTGCCGCCGGCGGTGGGGGCCTCGGTCTACCCGGTGGGCAGCTGGGACCAGCAGTTCGTGCCGATGCTCGACAGCTTCGCGCTGGTCGCTCTGCTGGGACTCGTGGTCCGCTCACGGAAGGAGTACCTGGCGTCACTGGTGGAGCGGGCCAGGCAGCTGGAAATCGAACGCGACCAGCAGGCACAACTCGCGGCGGCGGCGGAACGCGCGCGTATCGCACGGGAGATGCACGACATCATCGGCCACAACCTGTCCGTCATCACCGGCCTCGCGGACGGCGGCGCCTATGCGGCCGCGGGCTCCCCGCACCGCGCCGCCCAGGCACTCGAGGCCATCGGCACCACCAGCCGCCAGGCTCTGACGGAGCTGCGCCGGCTGCTCGACGTCCTCCGCGAAGAGGCCGAGACCCGGCCCGTCGCGGAGCTTGCGCCACAGCCGGATCTGACCGACCTGGACGGGCTGGTCGAGCGGGTGTCGGAAGCCGGACTGCCGGTCGGCCTGACGGTCGAGGGGACCCCCGGCACACTGCCGGCGGGCAAGCAGTTGACGGTGTACCGGGTCGTCCAGGAAGCCCTCACCAACACGCTGAAGCACGGCGGTCCGAGCGCCTCTGCCACCGTGGATGTGCGGTACGCCGCCGACGGCGTCACCGTCACGGTCACCGACACCGGAGACACTCCGTCGACCTTCGCGGACCCGGGCTCGGGCCCGGGCCGCGGTCTGACCGGAATGCGGGAACGAACCGCCCTGTACGGCGGCACACTTGAGGCCGGCCCGCTCTGCCGGCCCGGTGGCGGCTGGCGCGTCCGTCTCTCCCTCCCGAAGGAAACCGACCAGTGACGACCGTACTCATCGTCGACGACCAGCCCATGCAGCGTTTCGGCTTCCGCATGCTGCTGGAGAGCCAGGACGACATGACGGTGGTGGGTGAGGCGGGCAACGGCACGGACGCCGTCCGCGCGGCAGGGGAACACCGTCCCGACGTCGTGCTCATGGACATCCGCATGCCCGGCCTCGACGGCATCGAGGCGACCCGCCGCATCGTCGCCTCCGGCGCCCGCACCCGCGTCCTGATCGTGACGACGTTCGACCTCGACGAGTACGCGTACAAGGGCCTGCGCGCCGGCGCGAGCGGCTTCCTCATCAAGGACGCCCTGCCGGAGGAACTCCTCTCCGGCATCCGCGCGGTGGCGGCCGGGGACGCGGTCGTCGCTCCCAGCCTCACACGAAGGCTTCTCGACACCTATGTGCAGCATCTGCCTGAGACGGGGGACGGTGTGAAACCGACTGCACCCGACGAGCGTCTGGCGCGGCTGACCGAGCGAGAGCGGGAAATCCTGACGGTCATCGGCCAGGGCTGGACGAACACCGAGATCGCGACGCGGCTGCACCTCGCGGAATCGACGGTGAAGACGCATGTGGGCCGCATCCTGGCGAAGACGGGCGCGAGGGACCGGGTCCAGGCCGTCATTCTGGCGTACGACAGCAGGCTGGTGAATCCGTCGTGATCGGTCGTGAATCGGTCCGGAACGCAGGAAAGCCCCGTACCAGAGGCACGGGGCTTTCCCACAACAATTGTTCGGCGGCGTCCTACTCTCCCACAGGGTCCCCCCTGCAGTACCATCGGCGCTGAAAGGCTTAGCTTCCGGGTTCGGAATGTAACCGGGCGTTTCCCTAACGCAATGACCACCGAAACACTATGAAGATATCGAACTACCAGCCGGCAACCCACACAACATGCAGGTCGGGCGAGTTCGTTACTTCAGAACTAACACAGTGGACGCGAGCAAATGAGGACAAGCCCTCGGCCTATTAGTACCGGTCAACTCCACCCCTTAC
>NZ_JBEZKP010000028.1:0-86835 GCF_040706335.1 Streptomyces sp. NPDC048389
CTAGTTATTGTAGTAAAGCCGTGTGTAATACATTTCTTGGGGCGCCCGGTCTTCCCCGGCCGTCTCCGGGTTTGCACGACCCGGTCGACAAGCGGCTCCGGCGCGCGGGGCGGCACGCCGGAGCCGGAACGAGTCAAGTGGGTGGCCAGGGCCGGGCGGACGGAGCAGCGCGTTCCGGCGGCGGAAGCGCGGTCAGTCCTCCTGGCCCGCGACGCGGCCGAAGGACCGGTCGCCGGAGGCGGGCGCCGGTGCAGCGGGAGGACCGGAGAGGTCGAGCCCGTAGTGGTGGTAGAGCTGGAGCTCCTGCTCGGGTGAGAGGTGACGGCCCACTCCGAAATCAGGGGCGTCCTTGATCAGTGCGCGTTCGTACGGGACACGAAGGGTGTTGTCGACGAGTTCGCTCGGCTCGAGCGGGACGAAGGCGTCGCGGCTGAAGAGGCCGGTCCGTACGGCTGCCCATTCGGGGACCCCGGTGGCGTCGTCGAGATACACCTCGTCAACAGTGCCGATCTTCGTGCCGTTGCGGTCGAACGCCTTGCGGCCTATCAGGCTGCGCGGATCGATGTCGGTCTGCACGGTCCCTCCAATTGGTCGCAACTGCTCCCCAACGACTACGAAAGTCCACATCCCGGGTGTCGGCCACTCGAGCGATCGCGCGCGGGTCGCGCTGGTACCCTGGCAAACGGCCGCTGACCCTGTGCGGGAGAGTCCTCCGGAGAGAAGTCCGGAGGCGCCGAAGGAGCAAATCCTCCCCGGAATCTCTCAGGCACCTGTACCGCACGGACGAGGTCACTCTGGAAAGCAGGGCGGGCGTCGGACGGCATCCGCTCTCACCGACGGTGAAAGCCGGGAGGTCGCTGAGCGACGCCCGGTGAAGCTCTCAGGTCGAGATGACAGAGGGGGAGGCCGTCCGGGCATCCGCGCCGTGATGCCCCTCGCAGGTCGCGAAGACCAGGAGGCCTCCCACCATGACCGCCAACCGCATTCCGCTCTCCCGGCTTGAGCAGGGGATCCCGTTCGAGCAGCGGCACATCGGGCCCGACGCCGGTGCCCAGGCCAAGATGCTCGCCCAAGTGGGTTACGGCTCGCTCGACGAGCTGACCGCCGCCGCCGTGCCGGACGTCATCAAGAGCGCCGAGGCCCTCGCCCTCCCCGACGCCCGTACCGAGGCCGAAGTCCTCGCGGAGCTGCGCATACTGGCGGACCGCAACCAGGTGCTCGCCCCCATGATCGGGCTGGGCTACTACGGGACGTTCACGCCGCCGGTCATCCTGCGCAACGTCATGGAGAACCCGGCCTGGTACACGGCGTACACGCCGTACCAGCCCGAGATCTCGCAGGGCCGGCTCGAGGCGCTGCTGAACTTCCAGACCGTGGTCGCAGACCTCACCGGGCTGCCCACCTCCGGCGCCTCGCTCCTCGACGAGGGCACAGCCGCCGCGGAGGCCATGTCGCTGGCCCGCCGGGTCGGCAAGGTCAAGAACGGCGTCTTCCTGATCGACGCCGACACCATGCCGCAGACCATCGCCGTGATCGAGACCCGCGCCGAGCCCACCGGTGTCGAGGTCGTCACCGCGGACCTGAGCGACGGCATCCCCCCGGAGATCGCCGAGCGCGGCGTGTTCGGTGTGCTGCTGCAGTACCCGGGGGCCTCGGGCGCCGTACGGAACCTCGAGCCGGTGATCGAGCAGGCGCACGAGCTCGGGGCGATCGTCACCGTCGCCGCCGACCTGCTCGCTCTCACACTGCTCACCTCGCCCGGTGAGCTCGGCGCGGACATCGCGGTCGGCACGACCCAGCGCTTCGGCGTCCCGATGGGCTTCGGCGGCCCGCACGCCGGTTACATGGCCGTGCGTGACAAGTTCGCCCGCAGCCTGCCCGGTCGCCTCGTCGGCGTCTCCGTCGACGCGGACGGCAACAAGGCGTACCGGCTGGCTCTGCAGACCCGTGAGCAGCACATCCGCCGCGAGAAGGCCACCAGCAACATCTGCACCGCGCAGGTCCTGCTTGCGGTGATGGCCGGCATGTACGCGGTCTACCACGGTCCCGAGGGGCTGCGGACCATTGCCCGGCGCACCCACCGTTACGCCGCGATCCTCGCCGAGGGCCTGCGGGCCGGGGGTGTCGAGATCGTCCACGGCTCGTACTTCGACACCCTGACCGCCCGGGTGCCGGGCAAGGCCGCCGGCGTCGTCGCCGCCGCGCGGGAAGGCGGGGTCAATCTGCGTCTCGTCGACGCGGACCATGTCTCCGTCGCCTGCGACGAGACCACCGGCCGTGCCCAGCTGACAGCCGTCTGGGCGGCCTTCGGAGTCGAGGGCGACATCGAAGCCCTGGACGCGGCGGCCCCGGAGGCGCTGACCGCGGCACTGCTGCGCGACGACGAGTACCTCACGCACCCCGTGTTCCACCAGCACCGCTCCGAGACCGCGATGCTCCGCTACCTGCGCAGGCTCGCCGACCGCGACTACGCGCTGGACCGCGGCATGATCCCGCTCGGCTCCTGCACCATGAAGCTGAACGCGACCACGGAGATGGAGCCGGTCACCTGGCCGGAGTTCGGTCAGATCCACCCCTTCGCGCCGGTGGAGCAGGCCCAGGGCTATCTGACCCTGATCCAGGAACTCGAGGAGCGTCTGGCCGAGGTCACCGGTTACGACGCGGTCTCCATCCAGCCCAACGCCGGCTCGCAGGGCGAGCTGGCCGGTCTGCTCGCGGTACGCGCGTACCACCGGGCCAACGGGGACGACCAGCGCACCGTCTGCCTCATCCCGTCCTCCGCGCACGGCACCAACGCCGCCAGCGCCGTGATGGCCGGCATGAAGGTCGTCGTCGTGAAGACCGCCGACGACGGCGAGATCGACGTCGAGGATCTGCGGGCCAAGATCGAGCAGTACCGCGACGAGCTCTCCGTGCTGATGATCACCTACCCGTCGACGCACGGTGTGTTCGAGGAGCACGTCGCCGACATCTGCGCCCAGGTGCATGACGCCGGTGGCCAGGTGTACGTCGACGGTGCCAACCTCAACGCCCTGGTCGGCCTGGCCAAGCCGGGCCGGTTCGGCGGCGACGTCTCGCACCTGAACCTGCACAAGACCTTCTGCATCCCGCACGGCGGCGGCGGCCCCGGCGTCGGCCCGGTCGGCGTGCGCGCCCACCTCGCGCCCTACCTGCCGAACCACCCGCTGCAGCCGACCGCGGGTCCCGAGACGGGCGTCGGCCCGGTCTCCGCGGCTCCCTGGGGTTCCGCGGGCATCCTGCCGATCTCCTGGGCGTATGTGCGTCTGATGGGCGGCGAGGGCCTCAAGCGCGCCACCCAGGTCGCCGTGCTGGCGGCCAACTACATCGCCAAGCGTCTCGAGCCGCACTACCCGGTGCTCTACACCGGCCCGGCCGGGCTGGTCGCGCACGAGTGCATCGTCGATCTGCGTCCGCTGTCGAAGGCGACCGGCGTCAGTGTCGACGACATCGCCAAGCGCCTGATCGACTACGGCTTCCACGCGCCGACCATGTCCTTCCCGGTGGCCGGCACGCTGATGATCGAGCCCACCGAGAGTGAGGACCTGACCGAGCTGGACCGGTTCTGCGACACGATGATCGCGATCCGTGGCGAGATCGAGAAGGTCGCGTCGGGCGAGTGGTCCGCGGACGACAATCCGCTGCGCAACGCCCCGCACACGGCCGCCGCGCTCGGTGGCGACTGGGACCACGGCTACACCCGCGAGGAGGCCGTCTTCCCGGCCGGCGTGAGCGCGGCCGACAAGTACTGGCCGCCGGTGCGCCGTATCGACGGTGCCTTCGGCGACCGCAACCTCGTGTGCTCCTGCCCGCCGCTGGAGGACTACGACAACTGACGCGGGCCGCAGGGCGGATGCGTCAGGGGCCGGTGCGGAGAGAACTCTCCGGGCCGGCCCCTTCGTCGTACGGACTGCGGTGCGGCTGGCGGTGACAGGACCGCCGTCCTGTAAGGCGGTGCCTACGCGGCTGTCGTCATCGGGCCCGCGGCACGCGGCCGGTGCGGGGCGATGATCTGGCCGTCGGGCAGCAGTTCGCCGGTGTCCTCGAAGAGAAGGACGCCGTTGCACAGCAGGCTCCAGCCCTGTTCCGGATGGTGGGCCACGAGGCGCGCCGCCTCACGGTCGGCTGAGTCTGAGGTGGGACAGGCTGGCTGGTGCTGGCACATGGATGGGTACTTTCGCTGCGTTGTGGTGAGTGTCGTGCGGCTCGATGAGGTGTTCATGGCCGCCCCCCGTATCTCTCGGTTCGGTCCCAGTGTTCCCCTACGGGCGTCGCTCCGCAGGCATTTCACGGCAGCTCTTCCTACTGATTGATGACGCATCACCCGCCCGGACGGTTCACCTCGAGGGGGCGGTCCTTTCGGGTGGTTCCCGGTGGCCTGAGGTGACTAGTCAGAACGGGCGGTGCTGATACGCCGGTACGCCCCGCGACCGGTTGGTCGCGGGGCGTACCGGGCTGCTTTCCCGCCGGGCAGGCGGTTCGCGTGTCAGGCGGCCGGGGAGTCGAGCAGCCTGGCCGGCGCCAGTCGCAGGGTCAGGAGCGGCAGCAACTCGGTGACCCGGTGCGGCCGGTGGGCCGCGATGCCCGGCGGCGCGGGGGCCAGGGGGACCAGGACGTCGGACGGCTGCGGCGTACCGGCGGCCGCGTCGGCCTCGGGGTCGCGGTGCAGCCAGAGGGTGAGCATGTAGAGCTCGGGAACGGACAGCAGCCGTGGCTGGAACGGTGACCCCATGGACTCGGCCTGGCGCAGGGCGCGCTCGGTCGAATCCAGATAGGGGCCCTCGAAGAAATGGGAGAAGGCCCAGCCGTCCGGCGTGAGCATCGTGTCCGCGGCGGCCACGGCGCGATCGCCGCTGCGGATGAGGAAGCGCCAGCCGGTGAGCCGGGTGAGCGGGGTGGCACCGGTCGGGGCTATCCGGTCCAGTACGTAAACCGGCAGCGGCAGTTCGGCGCTCACCGGTCCCTGGACGGACCGTAGAGCGGGGGTACGGGCCTCGGACACGGCCGTGGGTGAACCGAGTGCTGCGAGGACGGTGCGCAAGGCAGGCGCGGGGGCTGGGAGGACATGCAGCGGCATGATGGGTCGCCTCTCACTCAGGAGACACGGTGAAGCGTGAAGGTGCGGACGGCACTGTCAGCGTGCGGGAAGGTGAGCGGCCGGAAGACACCGGATGCCAACTCTCTGCCCTCGCGAAGTTTATACGACACGTGTTCACATAATGTTTCCGCTAGCTGTCGTGGGCATTTCCGGCAAGGTGGAAACAGGTCTCTTTCTATGCGGTCATTCAGTGGCTTTTATGCTCTCCGGGGCTGCGGCCTGCGGTTTCGACTCAAGTACGGTAGGCCGAATCTGGGCGGTGTTTTTCGCGGCTTCGATACCGGAAAATGCCCGCCGCGTCATGCCGGAGGAATGTGCCGGTGGGGTGCTGACTCCAGCCTATCGGGGGGCGGACCGCGCGCGGGACGTTACGGATCAATGAGTCTGGGCATTATCGTCCGTGACGTGAGCGGTCCGCGCCGCGTGGTGCCCACTCGAGGAGGGACGCTTCGATGGGGGAGAAGGTCGAGTCGGACGGGTTCGACCTGTCTGACCGGCAGCAGTACCGCAGGAAGCTGCAGGAGTGCCTGACGGGCCTGGGGCGGCTGCTGGAGGAGAAGCGGTTCGACCGGCCCAGGAATCTGATGGGGCTCGAGATAGAGCTGAATCTGGCCGGGCAGGACGGCATGCCGCGGATGATGAATGCGGAAGTTCTCTCCCGTATCGCGAGTCCGGATTTCCAGACCGAGCTGGGAATGTTCAATCTGGAAGTGAACATCGTCCCGCACCGGCTGGGCGGCCGGGTACTCGATCAGCTTGCGGAGGAGTTGCACACCGGGCTGGGATATGCCGACCGGAAAGCGCAGGAGATCGGTTCGGGGATCGTGATGATCGGAATTCTGCCGACGCTCGCGCAGCACGACCTGGTCTCCGCCAACCTCTCCGACGTCGACCGTTATGTGCTGCTGAACGACCAGATCGTGGCGGCACGCGGCGAGGATTTCACCCTCGACATCGAGGGGGTGGAGCGGCTGACGTGTACGTCATCGTCGATAGCGCCGGAAGCTGCGTGCACCTCGGTGCAATTGCACCTCCAGGTCACCCCGAGCCGGTTCTCGGACGTGTGGAACGCCGCGCAGGCCGTGGCCGCGGTGCAGGTGGCTCTCGGTGCCAACTCGCCGTTCCTGTTCGGCAAGGAGCTGTGGCGCGAGTCGCGGCCGCCACTCTTCCAGCAGGCCACCGACACCCGCCCGCCGGAGCTGCAGGCACAGGGGGTACGGCCACGGACCTGGTTCGGCGAGCGCTGGGTCGACTCCGTGTACGAGCTGTTCGAGGAGAACATCCGCTACTTCCCCGCGCTGCTCCCCTTCTGCGACGACGAGGACCCGCTGCGGGTGCTCGAGGACGGCGGAGTGCCGCGACTGAAGGAGCTGGTCCTGCACAACGGCACCATCTACCGCTGGAACCGCCCGGTGTACGACGTCGTCGAGGGCGTCCCGCACCTGCGTGTGGAGAACCGCGTCCTGCCCGCCGGCCCTACGGTGACCGATGTGATCGCCAACGCCGCGTTCTACTACGGCCTGGTCCGGGCACTCGCCGAGGACGCCCGCCCGGTGTGGAAGCGGCTTCCCTTCGCCGCGGCCGCCGCGAACTTCGACGCCGCGTGCCGGTACGGCATCGACGCCGAACTGCAGTGGCCGCGCCCCGGCCGCGGGGGCGTCACGCAGGTCCCCGTCGTGAAACTCGTCCGCGACGAGCTGCTGCCGCTGGCCGCGGCGGGCCTCGACGCGTGGAACGTGGCGCCCGCCGACCGGGACCTGTATCTGGGTGTGATCGAGGGGCGCTGCCGCCGCCGTATGAACGGCGCCTCCTGGCAGACGGACACCTACCACCGCGCTCGCGACGCGGGCCTCGAGCGGGAGGCTGCGCTGGCGGCCATGACCCGCCGGTACTGCGAGCTGATGAGGGAGAGCCGGCCCGTGCACACCTGGCCGGTCGGCTTCCCGGGGCCGGGGTCCTGACGGGACCCGGCTGATTGCGCCGTAGGTTCGTCGGGCAAGCTGTGACGTCCCATGCGGTGGATCAACTGGAGGCTGGTGTGCAGGCGGAGGCGGGAGACGGGGCCGGACCCTGTGCGCGGGAGGCGGTACCGCTCAGGATTCTGCGGCAGGAGACGCTGCTCGTACTCGCGCTGTCGCTTGGCGCCAGCGCTGTCTCCGCGCTGATCAGCTTCATCGGATCACTGACGAGGCCCGGCGGGCTGAAGGACCAGGCGGCGACGCTCAACGGTTCCTTCGCGCCGGGGCGGCCGTGGCTCGATCTCGCCTGGCAACTCTTCGGGATCGCGACGGCGCTGGTCCCGGTGGCGCTCGTCGCGCATCTGCTGATCCGTGAGCGCGCCGGCCTTCGGGCCATCGGCTTCGACCGGACCCGGCCGTGGCCGGATCTCGGGCGCGGCGTGCTGGTGGCCGCCGGGATCGGCAGTGCGGGGCTGGCCTTCTACCTCCTGGCGAGGGCGTCGGGGTTCAACCTGACCGTGGTGCCCGAGTCGTTGCCCGACGTGTGGTGGAAGTACCCGGTGCTGATCCTCTCGGCCGTCCAGAACTCGGTGCTGGAGGAGGTGATCGTCGTCGGCTACCTGCTGCGCAGGCTCGACCAGCTGGGCTGGACCCCGTTGGCGGCACTCGCCGCGAGCTCGGTGTTGCGCGGCTCGTACCACCTCTACCAGGGCATCGGCGGGTTCATCGGCAACATGGTGATGGGCGTGGTCTTCGTGCTCCTGTACCGGCGGTGGGGCCGGGTGGGGCCGCTGGTGGCGGCGCACGCACTGCTCGACATCGTCGCCTTCGTCGGTTACGGGCTGCTGGCCGGGAAGGTGGGATGGCTGCCCACACCGTGAGCGCCACCGTCACTCGACGACGTGGACCCCCCGGCGGCCGCGGTTCCGGGCACGAAGCGAGGCCGACGAGCCGGCCGGGCGCGCGAGCCCGACGGGAGACCCCCCGGCACCGCAACGCGACGGCCCCGGCGCTGCTCGCCTGAGTGGCCGGCGACCCGGCGAGGCGAGCGGCCGTCGGGCGTCCGGTGCTCTTGTCGGTGATCGTGGACCTGCTCACCGACGCCGTCCCGCAGGCGGTGGAAGCGGTGGACGCCGATCCGTCGCCGCCGGTCGCCGTGGTGCCGGATCCGATGCCCTGACCGCGCCCCCGCCCGCGAAGAATTGCTTCTCCGTCCTCTCCCGGCCCGGGCGGGATGTCCGCCGTGCGGCAGAACGAGGCCCTTCACGGGCGAGAGCGGTACACGCCGGCGGAGACGGAGCACGGCCACGTGTGGGGCACCTGCGCCGAGGCCGAGGGGCTGTTCGGGGAGCCCCGGCGGGGGACGTACGAACTGTTCGGCTGGGTTCCGGCAGGGGCCGGCCTGAGCGGCTGAGCGGGCAGCCGGGTGCGGCTGGTGCCGGACGACGGGGCGCTCGGACGGTGGCTCCTCGAAGACGCGGAGAGCCTCGGGCAGCACCCGGGGACGGACGGTCTCGTGCTGACCGGCCTGGACGACTACGAGGGCCCACCCGAAGGCCACCGGGGTCCTCTCCGACTGCACGACGAGCGCCGGTGGCCGGGCACCTGCCGGGAGTTCGCCCGCGTCCTGCCGCCCGAGCGGGCGGATCCCCCGCTCGTCCTGCGCGGGCTCGCTCAGGGCGAGGAGATGCGGCGGGCGCTGAGGACGGGGACCCGACGGGCGCTGGACCTGGAGGAGGCCGCCCTGGAGGTACGGGACGTGCGGGGTGAGCCGCTTGCCGAGCAGCTGCTGTGGGCGACCGCCAGCGCCTGGCGCCCGTCCGCACTGAGGCCGGATCTGATCGACCTGGAACTGGACGGCAGGCTCTTCACGCACGTTCCCGACCACGCCCGGCCGGTCTGGGACCGGTGGCTCGCCGGGCCGCAGGAGTCGCGCGGCGCCTGGGCCGGCCTCGACACGCGGCAGCGCGGGGCCCGGCTGGACCTCGTCCGCGACAGGGCGTGCCGGCGCGTGCACCGTGCCCGGCCGTACGGTCACGCGTACGGGCGCGACGGTCGGCACGTCACCGACGTCCCGGGCCTCTACCTGGCGCTCGGCGAGGCGGTGAACGGTCCGGGCGGATACTTCGGCGGCTGTCCGGCCGCCCTCGACGACTGTCTGCGGGGCACCTTCGGCCACACCGCCCCCGCGACCCTGCTCTGGCGGGACGCCGCGACCGCGCACGACATCCTGTCCCGTGCGCTGACGCCGGACGGCCGACCGTACGAGCTGATCGCCGTCGTCCTCGATGCCCTCGCCGAGGGCGGGACGCGCGTGGCCTTCACCTGAAGCGGCGACCGCCGCTCGGCAGCAGCCGCGGCTCGACGCCGCGGTGCCTGGACCGTCAGGGAGCGCTGAGGAGTTCGCCGTCGATGACCGTGACCGCGCGGCCGGTGAGCAGAGTGCGGTCGCCGCGCAGAGCGGTACGGACCAGTCCGGAGCGGGCGGAGGTCTGCAGCCCGGTGAGATCGTCGCGGCCGAGGCGGGCCGACCAGAAGGGCGCGAGCGCCGTGTGGGCGCTGCCGGTGACCGGGTCCTCGTCGATGCCGACCCGGGGGAAGAAGCCGCGGGAGACGAAGTCGTAGCCGGCCTGCGGGTCCGCCGCGGCTGCGGTCGCGACGATGCCGCGCTCCGAGTGCTCCACCAGGGCGGCGAAGTCGGGGTTCAGGCCGCGTACGGACGCCTCGTCGGCCAGCTCGACCAGGAGGTCCCCGATGTGGGGCCCGGTGTCGTGGGCGGACAGCACCTTCGCGCCGAGCGCCTCGGCCACGCCGTCCGGGGCCTCGACCCGCGTCAGCGGGGCGGTCGGGAAGTCCAGGGTCAGCGTGCCGTCCGCGTGCGCGGTGGTGACGAGGGTTCCGCAGCGCGCGGCGAAGCGCACGGTGCCGGTCGCCGTTCCCGTGGCGTGCAGGACATGGGCGGTGGCCAGGGTGGCGTGGCCGCACATGCCGACCTCGGTGGCCGGGGTGAACCAGCGCAGTGCCCAGTCCGCGTCGCCGTCGGCGGGCAGCGGGTGGGCGAAGGCGGTTTCGGAGAGATTCAGCTCCGCGGCCACCTGCTGGAGCCAGGAGTCCGCGGGAAAGCCGCCGGAGTCCAGCAGCAGGACTCCGGCGGGGTTGCCGGCGAAGGGGCGCTCGGTGAAGGCGTCGACGATTCGGATCCGCATGGCGTGACCGTAGAACGCTCGTGAAGCCGCCGGCCAAGGCCAATTCGGGGTCACTGGACCGGCAGGGGCTTGCCGACCGATCGTTCACGATATATCGTTGACGCATCGCGACAGATCAAAGACGGAGGGAGTGCAGCGATGCGTTCGTACGGAAACGGACCGGAACACGACCACGGCCGCGGTCATGGGCACTGCGGGCCCGGCCATCACGGGCGGGGTGAGCGCGAGGGCAGGCGGGCCGCGTTCGGGCCGTGGGGCCCGCCGTTCGGCGGGCCCTTCGGCGGCGGCCGCGGGCGCGGTGGAGGCCGGGGGAGGGCGCGGCGCGGTGACGTGCGCTCCTCGATCCTGGCGCTGCTGAGGGACCGTCCGATGCACGGCTACGAGATGATCCGGGAAATCGGCGAGCGCAGCGGCGGGGCCTGGAAGCCCAGCCCGGGCTCCGTCTACCCCACCCTCCAGTTGCTGGAGGACGAGGGTCTGATCGTCTCGGAGAGCGAGGGTGGCAAGAAGCTGTTCACGCTGACCGACACCGGACGTACCGAGGCCGAGTCGGGTCCGGAGGCTCCTTGGGAGGAGGCCGGGCGCGGCGTCGACTGGGAGGCGGTCAACGAGATCAGGCAGGCCGGCTTCGGACTGATGGAGGCGTTCGGCCAGGTCTGGAAGACGGGTGACGCCGAACAGCGGCGGAAGGCCGTCGCCGTGATCAACGAGGCCCGGAAGAAGCTGTACCTGATCCTCGCCGACGAGCACTGAGCGCTGAGCGCTGAGCGCTGAGCGCTGAGTGCGGAGTGCCGGGTGGTGAGGTCCGATCTCCCGGTACCCGAGCCCCCGACGAAGGGCTCTGCGGTCACGCGGGGCCCTTCGTCCGTACCGACGTGCCGCTCCGCGCCCGTCAGGAGACCAGCTCACCGAGCTTGCGGAGCGACTCGTGGAGCGCCGCCGTCGCCGAGTCCCTGAGCTTCGCGGCCATCAGTGACACGGCCGCACCGGTGAACTCCCCGTCGATCCGCATGTGGGTCGCGCCGTCGGTCACCGTGCCGTCGGCCGCCGCGCCCGCCGCCGGGGTGAGGGAGTAGCGGGTGCCCACCGTGACCGACATCGGGCCCTTGCCCCTGATGGCCAGCACCCGCTCCGGCTCCAGCTCCTCCACCGTCCAGGTCACCTCGGCCGGGAAGCCCATCAACGTCATGTTCTCCGCGAAGGTGGCGCCCGTCTCCAGTGGCTTCGGGCCGCCCTTCGGGAATCCGGTGTGGGTGGTGTTCCAGCGTCCGTACGACGCGAAGTCGGTGAGCTGGGCCCAGACCTTCGAGGCCGGGGCCTCGATGTGTGCCTCCGCGCTGACTTCTGCCATGCGACCACCCCTTCGTGTCGGGTTCCGGTGCCGCGGACCGTAGCGGCGGGTGCCGGAACATTCAATCCTGATGACTCGTCAGATTGCAGTGCCCGCCCGGTTTTCTCATCCATGAGGAGGAGGAATCGCCCGAGGGTGCCCGACTCCGGTGGGAGGGCGAATGCTTCCCCACGTGGACGCCGGGCCGGTGAACGTCTGATGGAGTGGGGGATGTGCAAAGCCCTGCCTTCCGGATGTCCCGGCAGCCGCCCGTCCTCGCCCTCCCCGACGTCGAAGCCCTCCTCACCGCCGAGTTGGCCGCGGTGGTCACGGGTGCGCGCAGAAGAGCGCTGCGTGACGGCGACCGGCAGATCGACACCGCTCATCTGCTGCACTCGCTGATGGAACAGGACCTCGGCGTCGGGACGGTGTTCAACGACCCGGCGCAGGTCGCGCGGGTCCTCGGGTACCTCGTGCAGCGGAGTATCGGCTACGGCCTCGCTTGGCAGGGCTCCGTCGAGGACTCGGGCGCGCTGTCCGTCCTGCGCGAGGGGGGCGGTCCCGGGTGTCCGCCTTCGCCCGTACCCCATGGGCGGCGGCTGCCGTCGGCCGCTCCCGACGTGCCGCGGCGCCGGCCTTCCGCCGCGCCCCTGCGGCCCGACGCGCCGGGCTGGTCGCCCTCGGCGGCGGCCGCCATGACGGGCGCGCTCGAGCGGGCGCGGCGGCGCGGCAGCGACAGGGCCGGGGGGATCGACGTGCTGGCCTGCGTCGCGGCCGATCCGGACTGCCGGGCCGCTGAAGTGCTGCGCCGGGCAGGTGTCGACGTGTCGCGGCTGGGTGCGCGGATCTCGCAGCCGTCTCGACATGTGTCACCGGAGTGACGGTGCTGACCCGCCCTGACATCATGTGCCGATGCAGGCGTCTCAGGGAAAGAGCGCCGGCCTGGGACTTGCCCTGGGGTCGGCCGTCGCGTTCGGTGGATCAGGCGTCGCGGCCAAGCCGCTGATCGAGGCGGGGCTCGACCCTCTCCATGTCGTGTGGCTGCGGGTCGCGGGCGCCGCCCTCGTCATGGCCCCGGTCGCCTGGCGCCACCGTGGGCTGCTGCGGCGCAGGCCCGCGCTGCTGGCCGGGTTCGGCCTGCTGGCCGTGGCCGGTGTGCAGACCTGCTACTTCGCGGCGATCTCGCGCATCCCGGTCGGAGTCGCGCTGCTCATCGAGTACCTGGCCCCCGCGCTCCTGCTCGGTTGGGTCCGGTTCGTCCAGCGCCGGCCGGTGACGAGGGCCGCGGCCGCCGGCGTCGTCCTCGCCGTCGCCGGTCTCGCGTGTGTCGTGGAGGTGTGGGCGGGGTTGACTTTCGACCTGCTCGGGCTGCTGCTGGCTCTCGGCGCCGCCTGCTGCCAGGTGGGCTACTTCGTCCTGTCCGACCAGGGCGGCGACAGCGACGACGTCCCCGACCCGCTGGGCGTCATCGCCTACGGGCTCCTGATCGGTGCGGCCGTGCTGACGGTCGTGGCCCGGCCGTGGGGCATGGACTGGTCACTGCTGGCCGGTGCCGCCGACATGGGTGCTACGCAGGTGCCCGCCGCGTTGCTGCTCGGCTGGATCGTGCTGATCGCCACCGTGCTCGCGTACGTCACCGGTGTCGTCTCCGTACGCCGGCTGTCGCCCCAGGTGGCCGGCGTCGTCGCCTGTCTGGAGGCGGTCATCGCCACCGTGCTGGCCTGGGTGCTGCTCCGTGAGCACCTGTCGGCGCCGCAGATCATCGGCGGCGCGGTCGTCCTCGTCGGAGCCCTCATCGCACAGTCGCAGGCACCCAGGGCGCCGTCCGGGCCGGTGGCGGCGGGCGGTTTGGAACCGGTGCCCGCGACGGCCGGTGAGGACCGGGCCACGGGAGACGTGTTCCGCGGCGATCGCGCACCGTAGGATGGCGATCATGCATTCGACCGTACTTCCGCCGCCCGCCGCCTAGCGCGGGCGGACGTTCTTCGACGAAGACCCGGCTCGGGGTGCTCCCGAGCAGGTCGGTGCTGCCCGCGTGACCGGTCCGAGCGATCAGCCGTCCGTTCTTCATACGGAGAAGTCACGTGTCGAATTCCTCTTCAACCTCCGCTGCCGGCATGCCCGCGGGCATGCCGCTCGGTACGTCCCGCGGCCTGTCCGTCGGGCGGGGACTCACCTATCTGATCTTCGCCGGGTTCGCCTGGGGGACCGCCGGCGCCGCCGCGTCCCTCGTTTTCGAGGTGAGCGAAATGGGTCCGCTCGCCCTGTCGTTCTGGCGGTGCGCGGGGGGCCTTGTGCTCCTCCTCCCGGTCCTCGCGCTGCGTATGCGGCGGCGGGGCCGGGCCGCTGCCCCCGCAGAGCCGCGGCGGCGCCGGCTGCTGCGCATCGTCGCCACCGGTGTGGGGCTGGCCGTCTTCCAGAGCGCCTACTTCGCGGCCGTCGAGGCGACCGGACTGGCCGTGGGCACCGTCGTGACGCTGGGCGCCGGCCCCGTGCTCATCGCCGTCGGCGCGCGGCTGACCATGGGGGAGCGGCTCGGCCGCGGCGGAATCATGGCCGTCGCGGGGGCACTGACCGGGCTCGGTGTGCTCGTCCTCGGCGGTGAGGGCGGGGAGGTGCGGCCGCTGGGCGTCGCACTCGCGCTGCTGTCGGCCGCCGGATACGCGGCGATCACGCTGCTGACGCGGTGGCTCGGCAGGGACGGGGGCGGCGGGGACTCGCTGTCGACGACCACGTGGGCGTTCGTGATCGGCTGCGTGGGGCTGCTGCCGATGGCACTCGGCGAGGGCCTGCTGCCGCACACGGCGGACCTGGTGCGGGTCGTCGGGCTCCTGGTGTACGTCGCGGCCGTGCCGACCGCACTGGCCTACGCGCTCTATTTCGCGGGCGCGGCTGTGGTACGGGCGGCGACCGTCTCGGTGATCATGCTGCTGGAACCGGTGAGCGCAGCGGTCATCGCGGTGACGCTGCTGGACGAGCGGCTGACGCCGGCCACGGTGGCCGGGACGCTGCTGCTGCTGGCGGCGGTCGCGGGGCTTGCCGCGGCGGAGGCGCGGAGTGCGACGGCCCGGAGGCGGCTGCCGGTCCCGGCCTGACGCCCCGGCAGGGGTTCCGGTGTGCCTCCGGCAAGGGTTCCGGTGTGATGTCCTGTCCCGCCCCGGAAACCGGTCCCGGGGCGGGGCCGGTGCGGCTGCCTCCGTCCGCGCTGCCCCGAGGTCGGCCGGAGTGCTTCCGACCGACCTGCCGGCCCTGTGGGCCGCGTGGTGCACCCCGGGGATCAGAGGTAGGCGGGGAGCGGGGTGGACGGGGCGAGATCGGTGGCCGGGACCGGTGTGCCCGACGTGACGGCGACGGGGACGACCCCCGCCCAGTAGGGGAGGGACAGATCACCCGGGTCGTCGTTCGGGCCGCCGGTGCGGGTCTTTGCGGAGACCTCGGCCAGGTCGAGGCGGAGCACGGCCGTCGCCGCCAGCTCCTTGGGGTTGGCGGGGCGGGAGTCCGCGGAGCGGCCCGGGACCGCCTGGTCGACCAGCGCGTCGAGCGCCGTGCGCTTCTCCGCCGGGTTCGTCACCTGCCGTGCGGTGCCGTGGACCACCACCGAGCGGTAGTTGACCGAGTGGTGGAAGGCCGAGCGTGCCAGCACCAGGCCGTCGACATGCGTCACCGTCAGGCACACGGGCAGACCGGGGTCCGTCTCGCCCGCCATCCGCAGTGGCCGTGAGCCCGTCGACCCGTGGACGTACAGCCGCTCGCCGACACGGGCGAAGAGTGTGGGCAGGACGACCGGGGCACCGTCGCGCACGAAGCCGAGGTGGCAGAGGTAGGCGGTGTCGAGTATCGAGTGCACCAGTTCACGGTCGTAGGAAGCACGGTCCCGGGAGCGGGTGGGAATCGTCCGCCCGGTCGGCTCGTAAGGGGCTTCCGGGGCATGAACCTGCTGGGTCCGGGCTTCCTGGGTCTGGGCTTCCGTCGTCCGGGACATTGCGATCTCCATTGCACTAGTGCATAATTGATTTTGTGCTAGGAGAGTATCGGATCGTTGGGCGGCGCGCATCGGAAATCGCCGCGAGCGTGGAGCGGGCGGTCGGGGCGGGAGAGCTCGCGCCGGGCCAACTGCTGCCGCCGATGCGAGAGTTGGCGACCCAGTTGGGCGTCAACCCGAACACCGTCGCCGCCGCCTACCGCACGCTGCGCGAGCGCGGAGTGATCGAGACGGCGGGCCGCAGGGGCAGCCGAGTGCGCCCCCGCCCGGCCAGTACGGCGCGCGGATCCATCCGGGTCGACGCGCCCTTGGGTGTACGGGACCTCGGCGAAGGCAACCCCGACACCGCCCTCCTGCCACCGCTGGACGAGGCCCTCGCCGCCGCGGCCGCGCGGTACGCGAAGGAGCCGGGTTTGTACGGACGGGCCCCGCTCGACGCCGAGTTCGTACGCCTCGCGCGCGGCGCCATGGACGACGACAACGTCCCCGCCGGGCCGCTCGCCGCCACGTCCGGGGCGCTGGACGCCATCGAACGGATCCTCGCCGCGCACCTGCGGCCGGGCGACGCGGTCGCCGTCGAGGACCCGGGCTGGGGGAGTCTGCTCGACCTCGTCTCGGCGCTCGGGCTCAAGCCGCTGCCCGTCGCACTCGACGACGACGGCCCGTTGCCCGCCGATGTGGAGCGGGTGCTGACCGCCGGTGCCCGCGCCGTCGTCGTCACCGACCGGGCGCAGAACCCGACCGGCGCGGTGCTGAGCCGCCGCAGGGCCGATCAACTGCGCGCCGTGCTCGGACGGTTCCCGCGCACACTGCTCATCGAGGACGACCACGGCCACGCCATCGTCGATCAGCCGCTGCACCCGCTCGCCGGTGTGACCGACAACTGGGCGTTCGTACGCTCCGTCGCCAAGGCGTACGGGCCGGATCTGCGGGTTGCCGTCCTGACGGGCGACAGTGTCACCGTCGACCGCGTGCAGGGCAGGCTCGGCTTGGGCCCCGGCTGGGTCAGCCGGCTGCTGCAGCACACCGTCGTGCATCTGTGGGCCTCCGGCGCCGTCGATCCCGTCGCCGTCGCCCGTGCGTACGGCGAGCGACGCGACGCGCTGGTCGACGCGCTGGCGCGGCGCGGTGTCGATGCCCGTGGCCGCAGCGGCATGAACGTGTGGGTGCCCGTTCAGGACGAGACGGGAGCCGTGGCGCGACTGCTTCACGCCGGATGGGCGGTGGCCCCGGGCGCGCGATTCCGCATGGCGTCGCCCCCCGGCGTCCGGCTGACCGTGTCGCAGCTGACGCAGGCCGACATCGAGCCGCTTGCCGAGGCGGTCGCCTCTGCGGTCGGCCCGATGCCGGCCCGCAGCTACGGCTGAGCGGGGTCCGGGCCGGGGTCGTGGCCAGGGGAGCAGTGCACATCGGGGCCGGTGCGGCAGCGCCGATCGGAATCGGGGCAGGGGCCGGAGCCGGGACGGCGGCCCTGTCGCCGGCTGCTTGGGCCGGCTCTGCGTCAGTGCCGCACCCACCGGAACGATGAGCGCTCCGTCCGGTGTTCTCCAGCCCAGTCGTTCGCCAAGGAGCAGCAGGGTCGGCAGTACGGGCCGGCAGTACGGGCCGGAGGGCTGAACCACAGGCCGTGTCGGACGGACGGGCCAGAAGGCGGGTTGGACGGTCGGATCGGGCGGTCGGCTCAGCGGGCCGGCAGTTTGCGGAAGTCCCAGGACGCTACCGTGCCGGGGGTCAATCGCAGCCAGGCGTGCCTACCGTCGTGCGGCATCGTGTCGAGACCGAAGTTCTTGGCGGCGAACAGGGTCTCGGGCACGACCAGTTCGGGGCAGTCCTCGCCCGTGCGCGGCGCCTCACCGACGAACTCGGCCGTGCCGGACAGCTCGACGCCGCGCAGCTCCCCGTACTCCTCGCCGTCGTCCACGACGACGGCGATGCGCGGGTCGCGGCGCAGTTCGGCCCAGCGCCGGCTGCGGGTGAGGGAGTAGAGCCACAGGGACGTGCCGTCCCAGGCGAACCACAGGGCACTGACGTGCGGGCGCCCGTCGGGCGAGACCGTGGCCACCCGGCAGGTCCGCTGTTCGGTCAGGAACGCGTCGAGCTCGCCGGGGGCCATCATGATGCGACGGCCCCGGCGCTGGGTGGCGGTCATCTGCGGTCCTTCCGGCGCTGCGGCAGACTGTCTGTGCTGACTGTCTGTCAGAAACAGTGTGCGGACAGCATGGACGCTCTTCCCTCGACGCGCAATGGCGGCTACCGTCGCGCCTCCCGCGCCGGGCGGACACGACATCGAGGGGGGCACCATGCCGTCCCGTCAACAGCTCCTGGAACAACTCGAGGTGCCCACCACCGTCCTGCTGACCGTCGAATGCCAACAGGGCGTCGTCGGCACGGACAGCGCGCTGCCGGAGCTCGCCGCCCAGGCCAGTGCCTCGGGCGCGCTCCGCAACGTCGCCCGGCTGGTCGCCGCCGCCCACGGCGCGGGCGTACAGGTGCTGCACGCGATCGCCGAGCGGCGCCCCGACGGCAGGGGCTCGAACCGGAACGCCCGGTTGTTCAGGGCCGCCGAACGGCTGCCCGTGCAGCAGCACACCGGTTCCGAGGCCGTACGTGTCGCTCCGCCCATCGAGGTCGCACCCGAGGACCTCGTCGTCCGCAGACTGCACGGGCTCTCGCCACTCGCCGCTACCGGCGTCGACCCGATGCTGCGCAATCTCGGCTGCCGGACCCTCGTCGTCACCGGCGTCTCGGCCAATGTGGCGGTCCCCGGGGCCGTCTTCGACGCGGTGAATCTCGGCTACACGGCGGTTGTCGTGGCGGACGCCATCGCGGGAGTGCCCCCCGAGTACACCCCCGCGATGATCCGCAACACCCTCTCGCTGGTCGCCACCATCGCCACGACCGACGAGGTGGTGTCCCGCTGGAAGCGGCCGCGCCGGATCACGCGAGCTTGATCGAGTCCCCCTCGACGGTGATCTGGGTGGGCGGCAGCGGCGCCGTCGCCGGCCCTGCCTTGACGCTGCCGTCGGTGGCGTCGAACTGGCTGTTGTGGCAAGGGCAGTTGATGGTTCCGTTCGAGACGTCCTTGACCGCGCAGCCCTGGTGCGTGCACTTGGACGAGAACGCCTTGAACTCGCCCGCGACCGGCTGGGTGATCACCACCTCCCCGACCACCTTGCCGCCGCCCGCCGGGATGTCCGCCGTCCTGGCGAGCACCGTGCCGCTGGCGCCGCCCGCGCCCCCTCCCGAGGCCGCCGCGCCGCCCTCGCCGCCGGCCGGCTTCTCGGACCCGGTCTGCGCCGTGTCGCCCGAGCCTCCGCACGCGGTCAGAGCGGCGGTGAGACCGGCCCCGCCCACGGCGGCGACGACGGTGCGGCGCGCCACGGTCCGAGTGGTCCCCTTCGATGCGGTCATGCTGGCTCCCTCTCCACTGTCCGGCCTTGTAACGGCCGGTTTCGTGCAGTTGTACGGGGGCCCGGGCCGTGCTGTTCAAGGATTCGCGGATTTCTTACGGAGCAGACGATTCCGGACCCGGTTCGGCATCGGCACCGGCACCGGTACGGACCCGGACCCGGCGGCGGTTCCGGACCGGTGCGGGGCAGAAAGCCGCCGTTGGGCCGCCGGGCCGTGCGGTACGGGAAGCGAGCCGCCGTGGACCACGCCGGTCAAGCCGCGCCGGTGAGGTCAGCAGTCACCGGCCTCCACCGACACCCCGAGGGTGACGGTGACGGAAGTGAAGGTGTCTGGTTCGGGCGGTGAGACGCTCATGCAGTACGAGTCGTCGACATCGTCGGTGGTGATCTCGAACCGGTCCACCGACGTGTCGTCCTTCGTATCGCTCCGCGGCGAGACGCCCACCATGGCGAACTCGGGGCCCTCGCCGCTGTTCTCGATGGCGTCGGCTATCAACTCCTCGTAGCTGCCGCGGAACCCGCCCACCCGCTGCGGCCGTGCGTCGAGGCTTTCGGCGGCCGAGTGGACAGCGTCGTGCAACTCGCCCTCGCTCCACGAGGAACTGTCGTGGAGGGAGAACAGGCCGACGGCGGCGAACAGCAGGGAGCCGACGATCAGAGCCATCCCCACGGGACTGTTCGGGTTGTACACGTAGCGGCTCGTCCCCCACTTGGAGCGGACGAAGACCGGCTCGGAACCGTGGTCTTCGTTCATGGGCGTGAGCCTAGCCGCGCCGATCGGCTAGGTGCCGAGGCCGTCGGCCCGCCGGATGTGCGACGCCGCCGGCTGTGCGCGAAGCCCCGCCAACGGGGGAGTGACAGGGCTTCGCTGAACGCAGCCTAGCCCTGTCCGGCAGCCGTCGGCAGCCGAACTCGAGAGGATCCACGCACACACGGCTCACGGTGCGGCCGTGCCCGGTCGCGGCGCCGGGCCGGGCCGTGGACGGCGGGATAGGGTGAGAGGAACGTGTCGGACGGGACGCGGGGTGCGCCGGGACGTCTGGTCGGTGGCGAAGGGGCCCCAGTGCCGAGTGCCGACCTGCCGGAGGTCCTGTCGTGTGCGCTGCCCCGCGCGAGCGATCCGTCTTCCTCGGTCTGCTGCCCTGGCCGGAACGCAGGGCGGTCGCGCAGGCCCTGAGAACCGAGACGGTCGGCGGGGTCGTGCTCCTCGTGGCTGCCGCGATCGCTCTGATCTGGGCGAACACGCCCTGGGCCGATGCCTACGAGTCGGCGCGGAAGGTGCACTTCGGCTTCCCCGCACTCGGTCTCGACCTCTCCCTCCAGCACTGGACCGCCGACGGCCTGCTCACCGTCTTCTTCCTTGTCGCCGGGATCGAACTGAAACGGGAACTGGTCCTGGGCGAGCTACGGAGCCCGGCCCGTGCCGCGCTGCCGGTGATCGCCGCCGCGTGCGGAATGATCGTGCCCGCCGGCGTCTATCTCGTCACCGTCGCGGCGGGCGAGGGTTCCCCCTCGGGCTGGGCCGTGCCGATGGCCACCGACATCGCGTTCGCGCTCGCCGTACTGGCCGTCCTCAGCACCCACCTGCCGTCCGCGCTGCGGGCGTTCCTGCTCACCCTCGCCGTCGTCGACGATCTCGGCGCGATCCTGATCATCGCGGTCTTCTTCACGTCGGAGCTGAACCTGGTGGCCCTCGGCGGCTCCGCCGCCGGGCTCGTGCTCTTCTACCTGTTGCAGCGGCTGCGCGTACGCGGCTGGTGGTGGTACGTGCCGCTCGGCGTGGCCGTCTGGGCGCTGACGTACAACAGCGGCGTGCACGCGACCGTGGCCGGTGTGGCCATGGGCATGCTCTTGCGTGCCGCGCGCGACGACGGCACCCGCGGGCGCCCCAGGGAGGACGCGTCCCCCGCGGAACGCACCGTGCACGTGCTGCGACCGATCTCGGCGGGAATCGCCGTTCCCCTCTTCGCGCTTTTCGCGGCGGGGGTGAGCGTCTCCGCCCCGGCCCTGGGCAAGGTGTTCTCGGACCCGGAGCCGCTGGGTGTGGTCCTCGGCCTGGTCGTGGGCAAGACGGTCGGCGTCTTCGCGGGAACATGGCTGGCGGCGCGCTTCACACGGGCCCGCCTCAATCCGGACCTCGCCTGGGCGGACGTCTTCGCCCTCGCGGCCCTGGCCGGAATCGGCTTCACCGTGGCGCTGCTCATCGGTGACCTCGCCTTCGCCGAACCGGCGCTCACCGAGCACGTGAAAGCCGCCGTCCTGGTCGGCTCACTGATCGCCGCCGGCCTTGCCGCACTGCTGCTGAAGCGCAGAAACGGCATCTACCGCCGGCTGTGGGAGGCGGAGAACGCCGACGAGAACGCCAACGCCGTCCCGGACGTCTACGAGCGCGAGCGCGGCCAGGACGGCGAGCGCTGACCGGCCGCGACGGGGGCCGCATGCGACACGGCCCGTGGCGGCCGGTCAGTGCCGGGCGGCCACGGGGCCGGCAGGGCGGTCAGCCCCCACGGCGGCGAGCCGCCTCCGTCTACCGGCCCTTGGCCAGGGCGACGAGTTCGGCGAACAGGCCGCCGGCGGCGGTCAGCTCCTCGTACCCGCCCTGCTCGATCACGCGCCCGTCGTTCATGACGATGATGCGGTCGGCCAGGCGCGTGTTCTCGAGCTGGTGGGTGACGACGATGGTGATGCGTTCGGCGGCGATGCGCTTGATCTCCGAGGAGATCCGGTGCTCCCCGCGCGGGTCCATCGGCGAGGTGGGCTCGTCCAGGATCAGCAGCGGTGTCCGCCGGTACAGCGCGCGTCCGCAGACCGGTCTGCGGGCGTGGTGATCAGAAGCGCCCGCACGACTGCCTGTACGCGCACCGAGGGTCCGCGTCTCCGGTTGATGCGGTTCAGGGGGTGTCCTGGTCGGAGTCCGCGGTCCTGGGGGGATGTGCGCGCAGGGAACCGGGGTGGGCCTTGGCGGTCGGGTCGCGCCTGGTCTTGAGCAGACTGGCCACGGTGACGACCGTGAGGACGAGGGCGATCACCGCGAGGCTGAGCGGGGTGGAAATCTCGGGGACGGCCTCACTCAGGTCGACGTGTGCCCAGTGCAGGATCAGCTTGACGCCGATGAACGCGAGGATCAGCGCCAGCCCGGCGGAGAGATAGACCAGCCGGTCCAGCAGTCCCTTGACGAGGAAGAACAGGGCGCGCAGGCCGAGCAGGGCGAAGGCGTTGGCGGTGAAGACGATGTAGGGCTCTTGGGTGACGCCGAACACGGCCGGGATGGAGTCGAGCGCGAAGAGCAGATCGATGCTGCCGATGGCGAGCAGGACGATGAACAGAGGGGTGACCATCCGGCGGCCGTCGATGCGGGTGGTGAGTTTGCCGCCGACGTAGTCGCCGGTGACCGGCAGGAGCCGGCGGGCGGCTTTGACCATGACGTTGTCGTCGATGTCGGGGTCCTCGTCGCGGTGCCGGAACAGCTGCACGGCCGTGTAGATCAGTAGCAGGCCGAACAGCAGGAACATGAACGAGAACAGCGCCAGCAGGGTGGCGCCGAGCACGATGAAGACCGCGCGCATGGCCAGGGCGAGCACGATGCCGAAGGTGAGCACCTTGTGCTGGTGCTCCGCCGGCACGGCGAAGGTGGACATGATGATGACGAAGACGAACAGGTTGTCGACCGACAGGCTCTTCTCGACGATGTATCCGGCGAAGTACTCGGTGCCGTACTGGCCGCCGTATTGCGCGGCGAACCAGACGCCGAAGCCCACCGCGACGAGGATGTAGAACACCGACCAGGCGGTGGCCTCACCGAAGCCGACGCGGTGCGGGCGCACGGCGGCAAGGATCAGGTCGACGGCGAGCAGGGCGAGGATCAGGCCGATGGTGACGGTCCAGGTGAGTGCACCGATGTCCAGCACCGGTCCTCCATTCGGTTTCGAGTGGGTCTCAGCTTCCGGGTCGTTCCTCGTTCGGCGGGGACGTCCCGCCGGCGGCGACGGTGCCGGCCGGGGCGGTGAGCAGCAGCACCGCTCCGGCCAGGGCGGCGGCCGTCGAGGCGGTGAGGATACCGACCTTTGCCTGACCGATCAGGGCGGTGTCGGTGAAGGCGAGGTCGGTGATGAACAGCGAGACCGTGAACCCGATCCCGCCCAGCGCGGCGGCACCGAGGATCTCGCGGTGGTGCATGTCCCCGGGCAGGGCTCCCCAACCCAGCCGACGCACCAGGTAGGTCACCCCGCCGATACCGACGATCTTGCCGAGGACGAGACCGGTGATGACCGCCCAGGTCACCGGTCGGCCGAAGGCGTCGCCGAGCGCGCCACCGCGCAGGTCGACCCCCGCGTTGGCCACGGCGAAGACCGGGATCACCAGGAACGCGCTGACCGGGTGGAGGGAGCGCTCCAGGTCGCCCAGGACGTCGCGCCCCGCGACGGGCCGGGCCGGGGTGAGCAGACCGAGCGCGACCCCGGCGAGAGTGGCGTGCACTCCTGATTCCAGGGTGGCGAACCAGACCATCAGTCCTACGGGAACGTACGCCCAGGGGAGGGTGACCCCCAGTCGGCGCATGCCGACGGTGACGAGCAGGCCGGCCACCGCGCCGGCCAGCCATCGGAGGTCGACGTGGTCGGTGTAGAAGACCGCGATGACGCCGATGGCGAGGATGTCGTCGACGATGGCCACGCTGAGCAGGAACAGCTTCGCCCCGGTCGAGGCCCGGCGGCCCAGCAGTGCCAGGATCCCGACGGCGAACGCGATGTCGGTGGCCATCGGAATACCCCACCCCTGCCCCGCTTCCCCACCACCGGCCACGGCCACGTACGTCAGCGCCGGCAGCACGACGCCGCCGACGGCGGCCAGTGCCGGCAGCGTCGCGGCGCGGCGGTCACGCAGCTCGCCCACCACCAGTTCCCGCTTGATCTCCAGGCCGATGACGAAGAAGAACAGGACCATGAGCCCGTCGTTGACCCAGTGCCGCAGGTCGTGGGTCACACCGGCCGCGCCGCTGCCGAGGGTGATCCGCTGCTGCCAGAACTGCGCGTAGCCGTCCGCTGCCGGGCTGTTGGCCCAGACCAGCGCGCCCGCCGCGGCAACGACGAGGACGATCCCGCCCGCGCTTTCCGCGTGCAGGAACGCCCGCAGCGGGGAGGCGACCGCGGTCGCCATGCGTTTGATCGGACCAACCATGGGTCGTGTAGCCCTCCTTGCCCCTCGACCGTGGTGTTGATCGCGGCAGCGATGCACGCGCTCGAGTCGACCCTCACAGAGATCGGCCCGGGAGCCGCCGCGCCTCACCGGACGGCACGAACCTGCTCACCGTGTCTCACCGTGTCGCCCGTAAATGGTGGGGCAGCGGGCCGTGAGGGTTTCCATGACACGGCCGAGGGAGTGTTCGCTGTCCCATACGGGGATCGTCCCTGCGCATGTCGCGCATGACGATCTGCGGACGAGTGTTCGCTGTCCAGGGGGGATCGCACTCAGATATCGCTACCCGATGTCCCCTTGCGATCTCTGTCGGAGCGTCGCCGCGGCAGGCCCTGGCCGGGACCGTCGGCGGACGGCGCGGATCCCGTACGGGCGGCCTTGCGGCTGCACGGGCTGACCGTGCTCCAGGTGGCGGCGGCGCCTGCAGCCAGCGCCGTGCCGAGCAGGGTTCCTGCGAGGGTGTCGGTGAGCCAGTGCACGCCGAGGAAGATCCGGGTGAAGCAGGCGGCGGCGACGGCGGCAACGGCGAGGACGGTACCGAGGCGCACCGGGCCGGTGGGCAGGCCGGTGGCGCGTGCGAGCCACAGCAGTAGCACACAGGTGGCGGCAGCGGTCATGGCGTGGCCCGACGGCATGGCGGCGAACTCGGCGGAGTCGACGGGCCGCTCCCACTCGGGCCGGTCTCGCCCGACCGCCCAGCGCAACACGGATCGCAGGGCCCATTCCGCGGCGGAGGTGCAGGCCGCCCACAGGGCGATGAGCCGCTGCCGCCTTTGCCACAGCCACACCACTGCGCCGGCCAGCAGCAGGCGCATGGTCCATGGATCGACGACCCAGTCGGTGACGATCCGGCTCGTGCGGGTGAGGCCCGGGTTCTCCAGCGCCGCCGCGTGCAGATGTGTGGCCACCGCGTGGTCCAGGCGGAGTACGGCCTGCACGTCGGCGACGACCAGGCCGACGATCAGGGCCGCGCCCGCGGCGAGCAGCAGGGCGGCTGCACCGGTTGGCTCGGCGATCCAGGCGGACGCCGCCCCTCTGACGAGTCGGGGCCGCTCGTCGGGCCTGTCGGTGTCGGTCATGGCGTTGTCTCCTCGCGGATCGTGACTGATCGTGTGCCCCGTACGGGGATCACTGACCAGTGGGCTCGTGCAAAGGGCCGGAACGAGGGGTGGCCGGGCGTAGACTCGATACCCGATATCGGTTTCGTCACTGACTGAAGGGCGGAAGGTGGGACAAGGGTGCGGGAGTTCCAGCGGGGCGCGGTGCGGCTGCACATCCTTCATCACGCGGCCGAGGAGGAGATCCATGGCGCGTGGATGACCGAGGAGCTGGCCTCCCACGGCTACCGGATCAGCCCCGGGACGCTGTACCCGACGCTGCACCGGCTGGAGGCCGACGGGCTGTTGGTCTCCGAGCAGCGGGTGGTCGACGGCCGCACCCGGCGTGTCTACAAGGCGACCGAGGCCGGCAAGAAGGCTCTCGCAGAGGACCGTCGGGCGCTCAAGGAGCTGGCCCGCGAGGTCCTGGGCGACGACACCCCGTAGGCGTTCGACCGGGAGGCGGCGATGACGGACCGCATGCAGTACGCGGAGGACGACCTCGCCACACGCTGAAGCTGAAGGAGATGCTGGACCAGGTCGTCCAGCACGCACGGGAGGACATCGGCAAGGTCGGCGATCCCAAGGCCGAGGCCCTGTTCGAGACGACCGCGGAGGTCTGCACGGGGCTGAAGACCGCCTTCGAGCACCACGAACAGAAGCAGCCCGCTTGGCGGTGACGGGCCGAGGCCCCGTCCCTGAGGCGAGGTCGGCCCCCGGCAGCGGTCCGCCGCCGGGGCCGCCGCTTCGGCGAATGCCGGGTCAGCCACCGATGGCGCCGCCGGCACGTGGGTCGGGCCGACCGGGCCTGATCAATACCAGCAGGGCGGTGCCCGGGGTGACGCGATACGGCACGAAGGGCCCTTGCGGTGAACCCCTGGCCCACGGCGTGGGGCAGATCGTGGCCGCGCGGTCGGGCGCCGCCCGACCGCGTTGATCAGGTGGATGGGAGGAGCGGTCAGCTCCGCGCCGCGGCCAGGCGGCGGACGCCGTACCAGGCGGCGCCTGCGGCCAGGACTGCCGCACCGGAGATCACCGACGACACCGGAAGCGCGAAGGCCAGCGCCAGACAGCCGGCCAGGCCCAGAACCGGGACGACCCGGGCCGGGCGCCCCTCTTCGGGGGTGAGAGTCCAGGCGGAGGCGTTGGCGACGGCGTAGTAGGCCAGGACGCCGAAGGACGAGAAGCCGATCGCCGCCCGTACGTCGGACGTGGCCGCCACGGTCGCGACGATCACTCCGACCACCAGCTCCGCGCGGTGCGGCACCTTGAACCTCGGGTGCACGGCGGCCAGGGCGTGCGGCAGGTGCCGGTCCCGCGCCATCGCAAGCGTGGTGCGGGACACGCCGAGGATCAGGGCGAGCAGGGAGCCCAGGGCGGCCACGGCCGCACCCACACGGACGACCGGCACGAGCCAGTCCACACCTGCGGCCCGGACCGCGTCCGACAGGGGCGCCGTGGCGCCCGCCAGCCCCCGGGGGCCGAGCACCGTCAGTACGGCGACGGCGATGACGGCGTAGACGACCAGGGTGATGCCGAGCGCGATCGGGATGGCCCTCGGGATCGTGCGCGCGGGATCACGGACCTCCTCGCCCAGCGTTGCGATGCGCGCGTATCCGGCGAAGGCGAAGAACAGCAGCCCCGCCGCCTGCAGAACCCCGCCAAAGCCGGCGTCGCCGCCCACGTCGAGCCGGGCCGCGTCCGACGCGCTCGCGGTCAGGGCGGCGACCGCCACGGCGGCGAGCACCGCCAGCACCACGGCCACGATGACCCGGGTCAGGATCGCCGACTTCTTCACCCCGGCGTAGTTCACCGCGGTCAGCGCCACCACCGCGGCGACCGCGACCGCGTGGGCCTGTCCCGGCCAGACGTACGAGCCGACCGTCAGCGCCATCGCCGCGCACGAGGCGGTCTTGCCGACCACGAACCCCCACCCGGCCAGGTAGCCCCAGAAGTCGCCCAGGCGTTCACGGCCGTAGACGTAGGTGCCGCCCGACGCCGGGTAGCGGGCCGCGAGCCGGGCCGAGGAGGTGGCGTTGCAGTAGGCGACGACGGCGGCGAGGGCCAGGGCGATCAGCAGCCCGGAGCCGGCCGCGTGCGCGGCCGGGGCGAGCGCGGCGAAGATCCCGGCGCCGATCATGGACCCCAGGCCGATCACGACGGCATCCGGCACTCCCAGCCGCCGGCGCAGCTCGTCCGGCATGTCGGCGGCCGTCGTTGGCTTGCTCATGGGTTCACTCCTCGGCGACAGGGTCTGTCTTACGGACTCCGATATCGGGAGACGATATATGAGTCCCCGAGGGAGCCTCGCCAGAGACGGAGCGATGACCCGTCCTGGCTCCCGGCCGTGCCGGGTGGCAGAACGCGGACGCTGTGGTGCTGCTCGGCGGCTTGCCGGCTCAAGAGCCGGTTCTCCGTCGTGGCTTGGCGGAGTGCGCCGACGAGGGCTCGGTCGTCCTCCCGTAGCCGGCGGAGTTCGTCGGCGTCGGCGGCGCGGAGTCCCTGATTGGCGGACCTGCCTGGCGAAGTCGCCTGTCGCGGTCGGAATTCCTCCGCGTGCGCGGACATTCTCGTCGAACTCGTTCTTCACGTCCGTGTGAGGCTGGCTGAGAGTGTCGTGGGGTACTTCGGCTTCCGCGGCCAGGGCGACGGCGGTCAGAACTCTGTTCGAACGCTGCGTTCTTCGGCCAGGATGCGGGCCGTGGCGGCCCGGTTGCGGTCGGTTCGTCAGGGGCCGGCTCATGTGGTCCTCGAACGTGTAGTACGAGCCGGTCAGGCGGTAGTGCTGCAAGCGCGTACGTCAGGTCGCGAGGAGTCGCCCCGTCTGTTCGCGGCCTCACTTCACGCCGGAGGCCGGGAGTGAGGGCCGCACCGGTCTTGGCGGAGTGCTAGGGAGCGGGGTCACGTCAGTCGAGACTCCCCGGAATCTCCGGTTCTCTCCGGGGGGAGTTCCTGCAGGCGGACCATCGGGCCCGCGTTGTAGCCGCGCTGGGTGGCGCCGAGGAGAGCGTTGGACGCGTCACCGGCGTGCTGGGCCTCGATGACGTCCCGGACGAGTCCCTGCAGCGATACCTCGCGGCGATACCTCGGGGGCGGGTACGAGGCGGTTGAACTCCGAGGCGTCCGCGCGCAGCACGCCGGGCGGGACCGCGGCGGGCAGCACCTCTCCAGCCTCGTATTCGTGGGCGAAGTGCCCGATCACCTGCCGGCCGGGTCAGGCGCTGGTCGAAGCCGACCAGGGGGCGCCGCTGATCCTGGCAGCGGCCTGCATTTCGGGACTGACTGTCCGCTCGACCCGGCGGCCGCGGTCGATGAAGGCGTCGACCTTCTCGTTGTCCGCGGCACCCGGGCGCAGCCCCTTGCTCTCCCAACCACGCAGCGCCCTTGTGTTCACGGTCCGTACCGGGCCGCTGCGAGGAACGCGTAGTGCCCGTGCCAGCGGCGGCCTGCTGGCCGTTCTTGCCGGCGGCGTGTCCCGTGAACGGCTTCATCAGCGACCCTCGATCGCCGCAGTCGCTGAAGCAGACCTCCTGCTGCATCTCACTGAGCCAGAAACGGACACCGGCCTCGACGCCGAGCCGGTCCGCCGCGTCAAGGCCATCGCGCCGGGGGCGCGGGGCGCGCCGACCTGCGTTTCGCTCCACGTCAACAGTGCGAAATATGCCTCGACTGGGCAGATTCCGGCCAAGGGGGACCAATCCGGTGGCAGAGACCCCGGACGCAGGAAAATCTGAGTGAGTTCTTCGCCAGGGCGCTGCTGCCTCGAGTCGGCGGTTGGTTCCCCATTCCCTCCTACCTGTGATGCGGGGCTGATGAGTGCTGTGGCTGCACATGTGAAGGAAGTTCGGGAACTCCTTGACCGAGCCGTCCCCGGGGGGACCGTCGAGATCCCGGCCTATGCCCTCGGGGACGCCGGCACCGCGAGCCTTGTGTTCCCTGGTGGCGTTCTGCGGATCGGCGGCGTGACGTGCGACCCGCAGGGGTCATGGGTCACCGGGCAGGCCGTCACCACCGCGGCACCGTCACCGGTCCCGGTGCGGCTGGCCTTCACCTGTGACGGCGATCAGGTCGCCGGAATACTGGCCGCCGCCGACCTCGGCGGCGGCCGTGGGCTGCTGCTGATCGACGGCACTCCGGCCGGCGCCCCGCTGCCGCCTGGGGCCTGGGTGGTTGTGGACGGCCGGGAGATGCGGCTCGTCGGACGTACGCCCGTACCGGAGACCGACCCCGGGCGGCTGGACGGCCTCGGCCGGGTCCTGCCGCAGGCCGGCTCCCGTACCGCCGCCGCACCCGAACGCGGCCCGCGCGCACTCGTCACCGAGCACGGCATCTTCACCCCCCGGCCCGTCGCCCGCCGCCGCAAGGGTGTGCGGATGCTGGAGTCGCCGACGGTGCGGGGCTGGTCCCCGATCGGCACACCCGGCGGCGAGAACGGCCTCAGCATCGACTACCTGAGCCCGCCGCTGCGCATCACCGGCGCGCTGACCGCACTGCCGGCCGAGCCGCCGTACCAGGCTGTCGTCGGCGGCGCGCTGCTGGTCGACACCGGTGCGTTCAACGGTTCCGCGATGGGCGCGTACGTCGTTCCCGACGGCAGCGGCGCCGGGCCGTCGTTCTTCGCCTACGGCTCGCTGGGCAGCGAAACCGGGTTCGGGCCACCGCCGTTCCAGGTGCGCGGCATCGCGGCGGGGTTCGGTTGGAACAGCCGGGTACGCGTGCCGGCGGCCGATGCCCTGGGCAGCTTCCCGTTCATGGCCGCCCTCGACAACCCGGGCGACGTGTGGGCGGACGGCGACGCTCTCGGGGTGCTGAGCGAGCTGATAGCCGGGTCCAACCCCTGGGTCCGGCCGCAGGAGGGCGACCTGTGGATCGCCGCGGGTCTGGCCTTCGACTCCTTCGAGACCTTCCGAGGGCACGCGATGGCCCTGGTTCAGCTGGGCTCGGACCTGACCATCAGCCTGCTCGGCGTCGGCGGTGCCCAGCTGCCTACCGACAGCGAGAAGAAGATCGCGCGGGTGGAGATCGGCATCGAGGCCACGCTGCGGCCCACGGCCGGCGAGTTGAGCATCAGTGCCGGATTCACCGAGAAGACCTTCCTGATCGACCCGGCCTGCAAGGTGCGCGGCGGAGTCGGGGTGAAGTTCTGGTTCGGGGACCACCCCCATGCCGGTGACTTCGCGCTGATCCTCGGTGCCATCCCGCGGGCCCGCGAAGTGGACCTGCCCGCCCGTTACCCGAAGGGGCAGGACGCCGGGCTGGAGTGGGGTGTCGGCTCCACGGTCGACATCTCCGGCAGCGCGTACGCCGGTCTCACACCCAAGTCCCTGATGGCCGGCGGCCGGCTGGACGTCGTCTTCCACTCCGGGATGCTGCGCGCCTGGCTCAGCGCGAGGATCGACGCCCTCCTGGAGTGGAACCCCTTCTACTTCGACCTCGGCATCGGGGTCCGAGTCGGGGTCTCCGCCACCATCAAGGTCTGGTTCGTCAAGGTCAAGATCTCTGTCGAGATCGGGGTCAGCGTGCGGGTCTGGGGCCCGCCCGTGGGTGGCGAGGCCACCGTCCACCTCTGGTTCGTCTCCTTCACCATCGGCTTCGGCCAGGGCCGCAAGGACGGGGCGCCTCCGCTGGACTGGGGCGGCTTCCAGGGCATGCTGCCCGAACCCGAGACCATGGTCCGTACGACCCCGGTCACCGGCTACGTCGGCGAGGGCGCCCCGGCCACCCGTGGCGACATCAAGCCGTGGCTGGTCGACAGCGGCGGTTTCACCTTCACCGCGGACACCCGGGCGCCGGTCAGCAAGGTGTACCTGGACGAGGGCAGCACCACGCCGGTCTTCACCGATGACAGCCTTGACATCCTGCCCATGCGGCTCAGGGACAAGGGCAGCGAACTGCGGGTGTGGCTCGCCCGCGACGGCGATGGGGACACTTTGAGGGACTGGGCCTGTACGGCCATCCACGGCAATGTGCCCAACGGCCTGTGGGGCGAGCAGGCGGACGCACCGGGCGACGGTCTGATCCGCGACCGGATCCTCGGGATCCGACTGGTGTCGCCGCCGGTGGACCACGGCACTTCCACGGGGTTCATCGACGAGGAGGGCATCGGGTTCGACCCGCTCGACCCCGACGGCAACCAGCCGCTGAGTGCGGGCGAGGAGGCGTCGGGCCCGCTCCTACTGCGGCCGGACGGAGTGATCGGGAAGATCCAGGACGGGATCGGCGAGAACAGCAACCGCACCGGCCTCGCCACCGCTCTGGGCACGCTCGGCATCGAACTCGGCCCGCTCGACAGCGACCTGAGCGCGTACGCCTCCGCCGCGGGCACCGCCTTCACAGCCGAACCGATGCTGGTCGCGGCCTGACTCCCCGGCCCCTGCCCGCCCCGTCGAAAGGCACCGCCCCATGACCACCACACCGCGCGTCAGCACGCCCACGGCCCAGCACCGCACCCGGTTCTTCGACCACCGCATCCCGTCCCTTTACGCAGGCCGCTACCAGATCGACAACCGGCAGATCCTCAGGGCCGTCGACGGCGAGGACCGCGTCATCGACGCCAAGCCGCAGCCGTTCAACGTCGTCGAACCGCGCTTCAGCATCGACCCGGGCGGGATCAACGCCCGCTTCCCGGTGCCCGACGCTGTCGGCGCGTACAACCAGATCCTGCCGCACATCAACCTCGACGCCCCCGGCCTGCCGTGGAACCGCCCGCTGATCACCGACGCGGACCGCAGCGAGGTCCCGTGGATGGCCCTGCTCGTGTTCCGGGAGGGGGAGCTCCCCGAGGACAGTGACGCCATCGGCGTTGTCACCGCCGGCACCGTGCGGCAGCTCCTCGACGGTGGCCTCGGCCCCGGCAAGCCGCCCTTCCTGCCCGCGGAGAGCATGCGGCCGGAGGAGTACGAGGCGCGATGCGCCACGATCCACGTGCCCGCCGCCCTCTTCGACAAGGTCAAACCGCTGCCCACGGAGATGGCCTGCCTCGCCCACGTCCGCGAGGGCGGCCGGCCCGACGCCACCCGGGCCGGGGACGACCCGGAGCCGGACGAGAAGGAGCTCAACGGCGTCGTCGTCGCCAACCGGTTCCCCGCCGCCACCGGGGGCCGCCACGTCGTCCACCTCATCTCCCTCGAAGGCTTCGCCCCCTACCTGACCGCTGCCGCCCCTGCCGAAGGCGTCCGCCTGGTCTCCCTCACCTGCTGGACCTTCACCGGCCTGGCCGACTCCGGCATCGGATTCGGCGACGTATGCCAGAACCTGGCTACCGTCGATGGCGAAACCACGCGCCCCGGAGACGAGCTGCGACTGCGGCTCCCGATCAGCGCGCCGGCCAACCCGACAGAGCACCAGCAGGAGGCTCTCGACCGGATGAAGAGCGGTGCCGTGGCCCTTCCGCAGCGCCTGGAGACAGGCGAGCGCACCGTCGCCTTCCACCGCGGCCCGCTCACCGCCCAGCCCGCCCGGCGGCTGCCCGATTCCGCCGCCACCCGGCTGGAGTCGTCCGGCGAGGCCCTGATCTACCTGGAGAAGTACGGGGTCTTCGACACCGCGTACGCCGCCGCCTTCACCGCCGGACGCACCCTGGCCCTGGCGGACGCCGAGTTCCGCACGGCGTTGCTGGAGTTCCGCTCCGCCGCCCGTTCCGCCGTACGCCGTCTCGCCTCGCACCCGCAGCTCGTGGGTCGGGCGGTGACCGCCCGGCAGCTCACCGCGCCGCTGGCCTACGAGTCCTTCGACCGGATGCTCCTCGACGGGGACGGTGCTCGGTTCACCGAGGCCATGGCCCAGGCCGGTCCGCAGCTACGAGCCGGCCGGCGCCGTACCGTCGCCACCGGCGTCCGCAGCACCACTGCCGACCCGCGAGCACTGCTCGGTCAGCCCGGTGTGGCCGAGATCCTCGTCCAGGCCGCCGAGAGCGAGTTCCGTGGCGTGAGGGCCTGGCTCGACCGGCTGCGCCGACTGGAGATGCTGGGTTTCGAGCACCTGGTGCCCGACAGCCGAATGCTGCCGGAGGAGAGCATCCGCTTCGCGTACGTGGATGAGGGTTGGGTACGGGCCGCCGTGGACGGCGCCCTCAGCGTCGGCGTCGGCCACGCCCTGGACGCCGACCTCAACGCCCTGGCCACCGACGGGGGCCCGGTGCCGGCCTGCGGCGTGCTCGTACGCTCCGAGCTGATCCCCAACTGGCCCAACACCCTCTTCAACGGCTACGTGGGCGAGACCGCCGTCGAGCCGCTGCGCGGTGCCGTGTACGGCATCGGCACCCTGCTGCTGCTCTTCCCGCAGCTGATCGACCGTCTGGAGCTGGCCGAGCCGCCGCGCGGCATCTGCTTCGGCATCGGCGACGAGGGCACGATCGAACTCCGCGAGATCAGCGGCGACCGCATCGGCTACCGGAAGGGCGACTTCCCCCGGCCGGCCGGGTTCAGCCGCTTCCTGCGCCCCGGCGGCTCGGACGTGCTCAACGTCCATGGCACGGGAGACGCGCTGGTCCCGGCCCTGAGTCAGGCCCATGGGGTCGCGGAGATCTCCTCGGCCCAGTTCGCCCTTCAAATGATCAACGCCCCGCAGGTGCAGACCTTCTCCCGGCTCTGACCGCCACAACGAAAGGACCCTCGGACCATGTCCGTGGACAACACCCTGGTCGTGCCGGTCGAGGTGGCCGCCCTCGCCGTCAACCGGCAGACACGCGACACCGGAAGCCACCACGTCATCAACCGGTGGAACACCAACTTCAGGGGGATCGGCCAAGGCGTCCCTGCCGAACCGGAGCCCTTCTCGGGGGCCGAGGAATGGACGGGCCGCGAAGACCGCCTCGGCGTCTACCTCCAGTGGGAGCTGCCCGCCGCCCTCACCCGTGGCCGGCACGACGAGGAAGAGGGCGTCGGCGACTTCCCATTCGTCCCCAACCGCTGGCTGGTCGTCCGCCACCAGGACGGCAACCGCGCGCTCAAGGCATGGGTCGTCGAGAGCGACTACCTCGACCCGATGGACGGGACCGTCTCCTTCCAGGACCCGGACAGCGCCGAACCGTCCGCCACCCTCATCGGCAAGTGCCATGAGCTGTCGGGCGCCTGGCAGGAGCCCGCCAACCCGCGCGCGCCCTTCCTGACGGCGATCGGCCCCGGCCTGCTCACCTTCTCCGTCTTCCAGCCCTACAACACGAACGTCTTCTCCCTGCACGACACGCTGGAAGGCGTGCCTGAGCAGGAACGGCTGAGCTACTTCGTCGCGGGCTGGTACGCCGACCCGGACAGCGACATCGTGGCCGGTGACGAGGATCTCACCGCCGTCCTGGACCGCCTGGGGTGGACCAAGCCCGCCGGCGCGGGCAGCGGCATCCGCAACTCCGTCTACACCGGGACCGTCCTCGGTCTGGGCTGGGATGTGGACGGCGGCGTTCCCGAATCCGACTGCCCCCAGCGGGCCGACGTCACGTCGATCATCGCCAACAGCATCTCCGAAGCCGTCTCCGAACTCGGCGCTCAGGCGGAAGGCGACACCGTCTTCTCGGCCGAGGAAGCCGAACTCTTCCGCGCCTTCCTCCTCGGCGGTGTCGAGGCCCTCGGCGAACGCGACCGCCCCGAAACCGACATCCTCACCGACCGCCGCGCCCACGACACGGCCTTCGGCCCGGTTCCGGGCGGCTACCGCTGGTTCATCGGCGAGCGCGGTGAGGAGATGGGTACTCCTCCCGCCTCCCCCCGAGCGGCCGAAGCGGACACCGTCGCCGAACTCAACCGCAAACAGGCCGAATACGACGCCACCGAGTCGGAGCTGGACGCTGCACGCGAACGGCTCTACCACCTGTGGTGGCTCGACCAGCGCGAGCAGAAGTCCGAGGAATTCGCGGAGAAGATCGCGGCCGAGCTGGACCCGACCAACCCCGACGGCGCGGCAGGCAAGGTCGTGGCCCTGGCCCAGCGCCTCACCGAGCAGCGTCGCACGGTTCCCTGGGGCAGGACCGAAGAAGAGCTGGCCGCGAAGATCGACGAACTGCAACCCGACTTCGGGCGGCGCTCGGCTCGTCGGCTGATCCGGGTCCCGGCGCAGGAGTTCGAGTACTCCGCCGATCCCGTGCTCGCCCTGGAGGGCGCGAACCTCCACGCCCCGCTCACGCGTGACACGCCGTTGCCCTGCCGCACCCCGGACCGGCTGGTCACTCAGGCGTCGGGCGTCTCGACCCCCGACGTCGCTCCCATCGCCGCCCAGGTCGACCTCACCAACCAGCCGCCCTGCTTCTCGGCTCTCCTCAACGAGTTCCTCATCCTCGACCGGGCCCTTGCCGACGGCCAGATCACGGACGTCACCGGCACCCTGCCCGAGTACGGCACCGATCCGTGGCGCATGCCCTGGCAGCCGCTGTACCTGCTGTGGAAGGCCGAGTACTTCCCGCTGCCGATGCGCGACGGCGACACCGCGCACTGGGAGTTCATCGAGCGCTCCCGCTACCAGTGGAAGGGCACCGGCACCCCCGGCGCCCCCCTGGTCGTCTCCGGCCGGCAGATCCTGGCCCCCACGGCAGGACACGTCGTGGAGGGCGAGCTCACCGCGTACGCCCGGCTCCGCGACGGGCTTCCCGCAGACACCCTGCGCAAGCTGCGCTCCGACGCCCGCGAGAAGACCGACGTCCTCTCGCAGACCCTCGACGGCTTCGGCGCGGCCATCGCCCAGCGCCAGGCGCTGGGAGGCGGCCTCCAGCCGTCCGGGGACATCGCCGGCCTCGTCGGCAACGGCGACTACTCGCCGCCGGACCCCGGTGAGATGCCTGCCAGCGACTGGGACCCGTGGCCCGCGTCGACGTTCCAGGAGGTGCGCGCCGGGCAACTCGCCTTCCTGGACCTGGCCGTGGTCGACCGGTTCGGCCGCTCGGTCAACCTGATCGGCGACCCGAGCCACTTCCGGCCCGAGATGTCCCGCACGATGCGGCCGGCCCACCCCGTCAGCGGCTACGACAGCGAACGCCTCATCGAGCTCAGCCCGCGTCTGCTCCAGCCGGCGCGCCTGCGGTTCGACTTCCTGTCCGCCACGGAAGACGACGACGTCGATGTCACCCCCGGCACAAACCCGGTCTGTGCCTGGCTGCTGCACAACCGCCTGGACAAGTCGCTGGTGGTGTACGAGGCCGGAGGCGCCGCGCTGGGCGAACTCCGGGTGACACTGAACCGCGACAGCCGACAGGAGGTCTCCTGGTCGGTGCTCCCCGGCTCGCAGCTGACGGACTTCGACCAGCTGCGTGACCTCTCCCCGCACACGTACAGCCTGCTCAACGCGATCAAGACCCGCGGCCCGCAGACCTTCGACGACTTCCGCGCCACCGTCGACCGGGCCCTCCGGACCATCGACCCGGACGGCCCCGCCGACCCCGGCCTGGGCTTCCTCCTCGGCCGCCCGCTCGCCCTGGTCCGCACCCGGCTGACACTGGACCTGCGCGGCCCGCTACGTACGGACGTCAGCTGGCAGAACCTCTTCAACGAAGAACAGGACCCCGAACTGCCGCACTACCCCTGGGCGATCCGCCTCGGCGAGGCCGAGCAGACCGACGACGGCCTGGTCGGATACGTCCTCGACGACGCCTACGAGCACTTCGAGACGGTGATTGACCCGGCAGAGGGTAGCGGCGACTACCTGAGGCCGATCGGCGACAAGCCGAGCCTGGACCTGAACTTCGGCGACCGCACCACCGCGGTCGCCACGATGCTCGTCGACCCCCGCGCCGCCGTGCACGCCACCACCGACATCTTCTCCACGAAGCGGGTGTTCGTCCCGCAGGAGTTCACAGACCAGGCCATCGCCCGGATGGCGGTGCACTTCCGCACGGGGCCGCTGCTCGCGGGCACGACAGAGCTCAAGGGCGCGGAGGAGGAGATCGAGGAGACCGTCCTCATGCCCACCCCGGCGGGAGTCGTCGGCGACTGGACGTGGTCGGAGAAGCGAGGCAGCACCTGGGAAAAGCTCCCGATCCTCACCCAGGGCCACGAGGACCTGCCCCTTGCCGAGCCGGAGATCCGGTCCGGCTTCCTCACCCTGGACAACGCGGCCGCGCACACCCGCAACGAGAACTGAAGGAATCCCACCATGGCCTTGGTCTCCCCGACCCGTTCCGCAGACACCGCCGCACAGGAACCCCTTCTCTCCTACGAGCTCGCCACCAACCCCGACCCGCTCAAGGCGTCGCCGGAGAACATCGGTGTGCCGGAGGAGACGGGTGAGTTGATCATCGTCGGTTCGCGGCGCAGCGGTGCGTCGGCGGATGTGCAGTGGATCAAGGTGAAGGTCCCGGCGGGAACGATGTCGCCGGATCTGGCCACCGATCTGTCGAAGGTGACGCCGAGGATCAGCTTGGACGGCTGGACGGTACAACTGAACTCGTCCACCAAGGAGTTCGTGTTCTCCCCGGCGGCTTCACACGCGCCTGTCGGCCCGGAGACGGGCTTCACGATCCAGCTGTCCGAGCTCCCGATCAGCCGGAAGGTCGGCACCGCGCCGATCACGGTGACGGAATCCTCCCGCGAGGGGTCGAGCGCGTTCGCCTCCAGGTCCACGATCTTCAACGTCGGCAAGTTCCCCGCGGACTTCTACCTGCGGAACTTCATCGCGAACCCACTGGTGATCGACAACGGCGGTCAGACCACGCTGACGTGGGAGCGCTCGGCGAACGCCACCTACGAGCTGCTGTACGGGGAGACCAGCCTCGACGTGACCAACGTGACTACCCGTACGGTCACCAACATCAAGACCAACACGACCTTCTACCTGCGGGGCACGACGGGCGATCCCTCCAACCCGGTCACGCGGATCCTCACCGCTCAGGTGACGGTGATCAAGCCGGACCTGGAGGTCGGCCAGCTGATCGTCAACGGCACGATCACGGCGAAGGGCGACGTCCATATCGCCAAGGAAAAGAAGCTGACGCTCAATAACCTCGCACCCGCCGAAGGCGTAGGCATCAACGTCGGTGCCAACCTTGCCATCGCTGCCGACAAGGCGCTCACGGCGAATCACATCCGAGCGACGACGAACACGGCCGATGCCGTCCTGCTCCAAGGCGCCCTCACCGTCAACGGGAACGTCCTCGCCAAGTCACATGTGACAGTGACCGAATCAGGCAAGGTCCTCAGGGTCAGAGAGCTGCGCGGCCCTGTCAAGCAGGGGGGTGAGGCATCTGATCCGCCGATCAACATCTCCAACGGTGAGATCAAGGTGGGCACGATCCACGGCACCGGCACCTACCCGACGGTCAACATCCCGGCGCACGTCAATCTGTCCACATCCGGACGGACCACCACCATCGCCGGCCCGCTCGTTGCCAGTGGCGATGCCACTATTAGTGGTGCGTTCAGGGCGAACGGCAGGGTCCTCATGGTCGGTACGCCACGGCTCCTCAAGGAGTTCGTGCTGAGCTCGCAAGCCGATCAACAGCAGCGCTACACGGCGGCGACTTCAGGGTTCGTCATCGGTCGTGGGCATGCGGGAGGCGGTGCGGAATACGTTCGCATGACCATCAGCACTGGAGGTCAGTCCATCACGGATGACGCGCGCGGGATCTCGTACGCGGGTAAGAACTCCTTTTCTCTTCCGGTCGCCGCAGGGCAAGTATTCACGGTCAGGGGTCAGCGGCTGGCTGGAACAAGCAACCCCGGCTGGGCCGTGGCCTACTTCTTCTGGGTGCCTCTTGGCTCCGGCAATCCCACTCTGTCGGTGCTGGAGTCCGAAGACACCGAACCACTTCCGGTCGACGATTCGGGAATCAGCACGGACTGACCCGTAGCCGCAGGCACCGCTGACCCTCACACCCAGCCGATGTTGACCCACGGCCCTGCTGCTCACCACGCGCTTCGGCAACGCCGTCGCGGTGAACACATGGAAGCCCGCCTTGGCCAAGGCGGGCATCATCCCGCCACGTGCCGAGGGGGCGAAAGCCCAGCAGTGGGCGGCGGCCCCGAAGGCCGGTTTCCACGTGCTTCGGCACACCTACGCCTCGATCATGCTGGAAGCAGGAGAGTCCGTCGTGACCCTGGCTCGGTGGCTCGGACACTCCTCACCGGCGATCACCCTCGGTTACTATGCTCACTTCATGCCGGAAGCCGGCAGCAAGGGGCGCGTCACCATCGACGGTCTGCTTGGGGAGCGGGGAGACCGGCTCGCCGGCCGAAACTCCCCAGATTCTCCCCAGCGCCGTTGACGGGTGATTCCTACCTCTACGCCCCGGAGAAGTCGTCCGTGGATTGTAAGGCTGAAGAGATGGGTGGCCTGGGAAAGTGTTGGAAGAGGTCGTAGCGACCCGCTATATCACGCCCCTGCGTGAGGGCGGCTCGCTCCCGGGCATCGTCGAGGCCGACGATCTCGGCACGTATGTCATGAAGTTCACCGGTGCCGGGCAGGGCCGCAAGACCCTGGTCGCCGAGGTCGTCTGCGGGCGGCTCGGGCGGCGGCTCGGGTTGCGGGTGCCCGAACTCGTCGCCATGCAGCTCGATCCGGTCATCGGGTTGTCGGAGCCGGACCAGGAGGTGCAGGAACTGCTCAAGGCCAGCGGCGGGCTCAACCTCGGGATGGACTTCCTCCCAGGTTCGCTCGGTTTCGATCCGCTCGCCTACGAGGTGGACGCGGCCCAGGCGGGCAAGGTCGTCTGGTTCGACGCGCTCATCAACAACGTGGACCGTTCCTGGCGCAACCCCAACATGCTGGTGTGGCACGGGGACCTGTGGCTCATCGACCACGGCGCCACCATGATCTGGCACCACAACTGGCCCGGCGCCGCCGCCTCCGCGGCCAAGCCGTACGACGCCTCCGACCACGCGCTCGCCCCCTTCGCCCCCGACATGGCGGCGGCCGCCGCCGAGCTCGCGCCGCAGGTGACGGAGGAGCTGCTGACCGAGGTCGTGGCGGACGTGCCCGACGAGTGGCTGGCCGGCGAGCCCGGTTTCGACTCGGCCGACGCGCTGCGCCGCTCGTACGTGGCGGCGCTGCTGCCGCGTGCCGCCACCATCCACGAGCGCATCACCCTGGGCGCCCCGACACGGTCCGGGCCGTCCCGGGCGCCCGGCTGGCTGACGGAGCGTGCCACGCCCTGGCCCCACCCCACCCGACAGCATGCGAAGGACACCGCCCGGTGAACGACCGCGACGTTTTCGAGTACGCGCTGCTGCGCGTGGTGCCACGGGTCGAGCGCGGGGAGTTCGTCAACGCCGGCGTGGTGGTGTACTGCCGCGCCAGGAGCTTCGTGGCCGCGCGCACCCATCTCGACGAGACAAGGCTGCGGGCGCTCGACCCGCAGGCGGACGTGACCGGCGTACGGGCGGCCCTGCGCGCCGTGGAAGGCGTGTGCCGTGGCGGCGAGGACGCGGGGCAGGCCGCGCGCGACGACGCGGGGCGGCGCTTCCGCTGGCTGATCGCGCCCCGGTCCACGGTCGTCCAGCCGGGCCCGGTGCACACCGGTCTCACCCTTGATCCGGAGGCCGAGGTCGAGCGCCTGCTGGACCTGCTGGTGCGCTGAGAGCCAGGGCTGATCGATGTGACATGCGCCCCCCGGCCCCGGTGCCGTTGACACCGGGTGCCGGGGCTTCTAGCGTCCTGTCTGCCGAAGGTACTAAGCGGTCGCTCAGAAGGTGGAGTGGTCGCGCGGTCGCCGGCACAGGGATTGACGGGCTTCAAGGGCGAGGAGAACCAGAATGTCCACCACCGAGCAGCGTGTGGCTGTCGTGACCGGAGGCGCGCGCGGCATCGGCGCCGCCACCGCCATCAGGCTCGCGGCCGAGGGCCGCGCCGTGGCCGTGCTCGACCTCGACGAGGCGGCCTGCAAGGACACCGTCGAGAAGATCACCGCGGCGGGCGGCAAGGCCCTGGCGGTGGGCTGCGACGTCTCGGACGCCGCCCAGGTGGAGGCCGCCGTGGCGCGTGTCGCCGCCGAACTCGGCGCGCCCACCATCCTGGTCAACAACGCCGGCGTGCTCCGCGACAACCTGCTCTTCAAGATGAGCGAGGCCGACTGGGACACCGTGATGAACGTGCACCTCAAGGGCGCGTTCCTGATGGCCAAGGCATGCCAGAAGCACATGGTCGACGCCGGTTTCGGCCGGATCGTCTCGCTGTCCTCCTCCTCGGCGCTCGGCAACCGCGGCCAGGCGAACTACTCGGCGGTCAAGGCCGGTCTGCAGGGCTTCACGAAGACCCTCGCCAAGGAGCTCGGCAAGTTCGGCATCACCGCCAACGCCGTCGCCCCGGGCTTCATCGTCACCGAGATGACCGCGCAGACCGCCGCCCGCGTGGGCATGGGCTTCGAGGAGTTCCAGGCCGCCGCCGCGACCCAGATCCCCGTCCAGCGCGTCGGCCGGCCCGAGGACATCGCGAACGCGATCGCCTTCTTCACCGGCGACGACGCCGGCTTCGTCTCCGGCCAGGTCATGTACGTGGCCGGCGGCCCGCTCAACTGAATCGGGGTTCGAACGACATGGCAGCACAGGCAGCAGGGGCGGAGCAGGTGCCGGACAGCGGCAAGGTCGCGCTGGTCACCGGGGCGAGCCGGGGTATCGGATACGGCATCGCGGAGGCGCTGGTCGCGCGCGGCGACCGCGTGTGCATCACCGGTCGCGGCGAGGAGGCGCTCAAGGAGGCCGTGGAGCGGCTCGGTGCCGACCGGGTCGTCGCGGTCGCGGGCAAGGCCCACGACGAGGCCCACCAGGCGGCCGCCGTCGAGCGCGCCATGGAGGCGTTCGGCCGGGTCGACTACCTGGTGAACAACGCCGGAACCAACCCGGTCTTCGGCCCGATCGCCGAACTCGACCTGGGCGTGGCGCGCAAGGTCTACGAGACCAATGTGATCTCCGCGCTCGGCTTCGCGCAGCAGACGTGGAAGGCGTGGCAGAAGGAGAACGGCGGTGCGATCGTGAACATCGCCTCCGTCGCGGGTGTCTCGGCGTCCCCCTTCATCGGGGCGTACGGCATGAGCAAGGCGGCGATGGTCAACCTGACCCTCCAGCTGGCCCACGAGCTCGCGCCCCGGGTGCGGGTCAACGCCATCGCGCCCGCGGTGATCAAGACCAAGTTCGCGGAGGCGCTCTACGAGGGCCGGGAGGCGGAGGCGGCCGCCGCCTACCCCCTGGGGCGGCTCGGAGTGCCGTCGGACATCGGCGGTGCGGCCGCGTTCCTCACGTCTCAGCAGTCGGACTGGATCACGGGGCAGACGCTCGTCGTGGACGGCGGTATCTTCCTCAACGCGGGAGTCCACTGAGGATCAGCGGACCGCCCTGGGGTGGTTTGTTCCGGAATGATCCAAGTGCCCCGCCGGGCCCGCACCTTGCCCCGGCGGGGCGCTGCGGTATGGTTCGCCGACCCATGGCTGAACGAGGAGCGTGCACGTGTTCTACCGGACCTGTCTGCAGGCCACTGCAGCCCTAGCGTCCATATCTCTGCTGGCAGGGTGCGGCCTGCTCTCGGACGAGGGCGCCGACAGTGAACAGAAGATCTCCGTCGGCACGACCAGTGAGCCCAGTACTCTCGACCCGGCCGCCGCCTGGGACGGCTCGTGGGAGTTGTACCGGAACGTCTTCCAGACGCTGGTGAGCTTCCCTACGGGGAGCACCGTGCCGCAGCCGGACGCCGCAGAGTGCCGCTTCGCAGACACCGGCAACAAGACCTTCGAGTGCGAGCTCCGCGAGGGCCTGTCGTTCACCAACGGCGACAAGCTCGACGCCGCCGCGGTGAAGCACTCCATCGACCGCATCAGGACCATCGACGTGCAGGGTGGTCCGAACGGTCTGCTCGGCTCCCTGGACAGGGTGGATACGGAAGGCGACCGAGTCGTCACCTTCCACCTCAAGACGTCCGACGCCACGTTCCCGTTCATCCTCGCCACCCCGGCCATGTCGATCGTGCCGCCCTCCGAGTACCCGGCCGACAAGCTGCGGGAGGACGGCAAGCTGACCGGCTCGGGACCGTACGCCCTCAACTCGTACAAGAAGGGTGACAGCGCGGAGCTGACCCGGTTCGCCAACTACAAGGGCTTCGCGAAGATCAAGAACGACGCGGTCACGATCCGCTACTTCGAGGACTCGGCCGTCATGATGACGGCCCTCAAGGAGCACGAGATCGACGCCATAAACCGTGGTCTCACGGCGGAGCAGGTCGTCGAGCTCCAGGAGAAGAAGCCGGAGAACGACCACCTCCAGCTCGTGGAGACGGTCGGCGCCGACATCCGCTACCTCGTCTTCAACCCCTCCGACCCGAACGCCCGCAAGCTGGCCGTCCGGCGCGCGATCGCGCAGGTCGTCGACCGCGACGCACTCGTCGAGAAGGTCTACAAGGGCACCGCCGAACCGCTGTACTCGATGGTCCCCAAGGGCATCGCCGGCCACACCACCGAGTTCTTCGACCGGTACGGCGAGCCGGACGTGGCCAAGGCGGAGAACATCCTCAAGGACGCGGGCATCACCGAGCCCGTGCCGCTGAGCTTCTGGTACACCACCGACCGCTACGGCTCCGCGACCGCGCCGGAGTTCACCGAACTCAAGCGGCAGCTCGAGGCCACCGGCCTGTTCGAGATCACGGTCCAGGGCAAGCCGTGGGACGAGTTCCAGAAGGGCTACCAGAACGGCGAGTACCCCGTCTTCGGCCGAGGCTGGTTCCCCGACTTCCCGGACCCGGACAACTTCATCGCGCCGTTCGTCGGTTCGGAGAACGTCCTCGGCACGCCGTACGAGGCGCCCGAGATCACCGAACAGCTGGTTCAGTCCCGCCGCGAGAGCGACCGCGGCGCGGTCACCAAGCAGTTCGAGAAGGCCCAGGAGATCCTCGTCGACGACGTCCGTCTGCTGCCGCTGTGGCAGGGCAAGCTGTACGTGGCGGCCAGCGAGGAGATCGGCGGCGGCGAGCGCTCCCTCGACCCGCAGACCGTCATGCAGGTCTGGGAGCTGTACCGCAAGGCCAGCTGGTAGCGGTCGGGCGCCGGCGGACGGACTGTCAGTGCCCCCGGGTAGGTTCTGAGAACTCGGTTCCCCGATCTCGGAACCGACCTACAGACGGAGGTTGTTGACGTGACCGACACCGACATGCTGCCCGAGTCCTGGCGCGGCGTCCTCGGCGAAGAGCTGCAGAAGCCGTACTTCAAGGAGCTCACCGAGTTCGTCGAGAAGGAGCGGGCGGACGGGCCGGTGTACCCGCCGAGCGCGGAGGTCTTCGCCGCACTGGAGGCCACCCCGTACGAGCAGGTGAAGGTCCTCGTCCTCGGCCAGGACCCGTACCACGGGGAGGGACAGGGCCACGGCCTCTGCTTCTCCGTGCGGCCGGGCGTCAAGACCCCGCCGTCGCTGCGGAACATCTACAAGGAGATGCAGGCGGAGCTCGGCCACCCCGTCCCGGACAACGGCTATCTGATGCCGTGGGCGCGCCAGGGCGTCCTGCTGCTCAACGCGGTGCTGACCGTCAGGGCGGGCGAGGCCAACTCCCACAAGGGGAGGGGCTGGGAGAAGTTCACCGACGCGGTGATCCGCGCGGTGGTCTCCCGGCCCGACCCGGCGGTCTTCGTCCTGTGGGGCAACTACGCGCAGAAGAAGCTGCCGCTCATCGACGAGGAGCGGCATGTCGTGGTGAAGGGCGCCCACCCCTCGCCGCTGTCCGCGAAGAGGTTCTTCGGCTCCCGCCCCTTCACGCAGATCAACGAGGCGGTCGCGGCCCAGGGCCACGCACCCATCGACTGGCGCATCCCCGACGTCGGCTGAGCGGTTCGGGCGACCGGCTGACAGGCACTCGGCCGGCGCCCGAGCCTGAGCGGGATCGGCGTCCGTGACCGCTAGCGTCGGTCTCCGGAGACCAGCGGTTCGCCGTGCGGACGAGGAGGCCACAGTGACGGAGCAGCAGGAGACGTCGCAGGACATCGTCATGACCCGGATCGGGCAGGCGATGATGCTGCTGCACGGCGGGGACCGCGAGGAGGCGCGCAATCGCTTCGCCCTGCTCTGGGCGGAGATCGGCGAGGAGGGCGACGCGCTCCACCGCTGCACCCTCGCCCACTGCATGGCGGACGTCCAGGACGACCCTGCGGACGAACTGGCCTGGGACCTGCGGGCCCTGTCGGCTGCCGACGGACTGAGTGTCGAGCGGCTCGCCCGGCACGGCCCGGCGCTCGCGGTGCGCGCGCTGTACCCCTCGCTCCATCTGAACCTCGCCGCGGACTACGTCAAGCTGCGCCGCCCCGGGGAGGCGCGTGCCCACCTGGAGCGGGCGCGCGCCTCCGCGGACGCCCTGGGCGACGACGGCTACGGCAACGGGGTGCGCGCCGCCATCGACCGGCTGGAGCGCACCCTGCGGGCGGGGTGAGCGGGTCCTGTCGCGGTCATTCGCCGGTGACGCCGTCGAGGTGCTCGCGCAGCAGGTCCGCGTGCCCGTTGTGGCGCGCGTACTCCTCGATCATGTGGGTGAGGATCCACCGCAGGCTGAAGCCCTCCGGATGGCGGCTGCGGGACGCGCTGACGTCGTCGAGCCCGTGCGCGGCCGAGACCTTGCGGGCCTCGGCGACCTCGGTGAGCCAGGTCTCGTGCGCCTGCGCCCAGGTGTCCCGGTCGGTGACGTGGAAGTCCCCGTCCCGGTCCTGCTCGGTGGAGTAGAGGTCAGGCAGCTCCAGGCCCTCCATGACCTCGCGGAACCAGTAGCGCTCGACTTCGGCGAGATGGCGCACCAGGCCCATGAGCGTGAGCCCGGAGGGAGCCAGTACCGCCTGCCGCAACTGCTCGTCGTCGAGACCCGCGCATTTCATGAGCAGTGTCTCGCGGTGGTAGTCCAAGAAGCCTTCCAGCAGGTCCCGTTCCGCGGCGGTGGTGGACGGCTCGGTGCGTTCGTCGGTTGTCATGGTGATCATCCTGCGGCACGCGGGACCGGCACTGCCACGGGTTATGTGAGCCCCGCGGCCCGCGGGCCCAGCATCCCGCGCAGCAGTTCGGCGAATCCGGTGCGCAGTTCCTCCCGGCTCGGCACGGCCGCGTGGTACGAGCCGGCCGCACAGGAGAACATCAGCCCCTCGCACCAGGCGATCAGGGTCAGCGCGTGGCGCTCCGGCTCCGGCGACCCCGCCTCCGCCATGAGCGCGCACAGCGGGCCGCGGAACCGGCCGCCGGTCCGGTCGTAGAACTCGCGCAGTTCCGGCCGCCGGGTCGCCTCCAGGGCCAGTTCGTAGCGGGCGACCAGGAGCCTGGAGTGCTCCGTCAGATAGCGGTGCAGAGCCAGTGCCAGTACGTCGAGGAGACAGCTCCCGCCCCCGCCCCCGAGCACGGCCGGCATCTCCGTCACGGTGAGCACCGCCGCCTCCCGCTCCGCCAGTCTGCGTACCGCCGCCTCCAGGAGGGCCTGGCGGGTGCGGGCGTGGTTGGAGGTCGAGCCCTGTGGCAGCCCCGCCGCCTCGTCGACGGCGCGGTGGGTGAGTCCGCGCATACCGCGCTCGGCCAGGAGCGCGAGTGCGGTGTCGGCGATCAGTTCTGCGCGTGGGGTGCCGGATGGGGCGGTGCGTGCGGCCATCAGGCCAATCTACCGTCGTGACTACAGCTGTAGTAGCGTGCGAGGCGTCACTACAGGTGTAGTAGCCGAGGAGGAGCAGCCATGCCTGCACCCCGCACAACCGCTCACGCAGTCGTCGTCGGCAGTGGGATCGGCGGCCTCACCGCGGCCGTCGCCCTGCGGCAGCGCGGCTGGGAGGTCACCGTCCTCGAGCGGGCCCATTCGCTGGAGCCGGTCGGCGCGGGCATCGGGCTCGCCCCCAACTCCCAGCGCGCCCTCGACGTCATCGGCCTCGGCGACGAGATCCGTGACCTGGCCGCCTGGCAAGGCCCGGGCGGCATGCGCAACCCGTCCGGCCGCTGGCTGTCGCGCACCGACAGCGCCGCCGCCGCTGAACGCTTCGGCGGCCCCCTCGTGCTCGTCCACCGCGCCACCCTGATCGACCGCATCGTCCGCCGCCTGCCCGAAGGGGCCGTCCGGACCGGCTGCCCCGCAGAACTGGCGGACGCCGGGACCGCCGGCGGCAGACCGGCCCGGGTCACCACACCCGACGGCGACATCGAGGCCGATCTCGTCATCGGCGCCGACGGCATCCACTCGGCCGTCCGCCGGGCGATCTTCCCGCGCCACCCCGGCCCGGTCTACGCGGGCTTCACCACCTGGCGCACGGTCGTCCCCGCACCCGAGCAGCCCTTCGAACCCCATGAGACCTGGGGCGCCGGAGCGCTCTGGGGCACCCAGCCCCTCAAGGACGGCAGGGTCTACGCCTACGCGGCCGCCGTGGCGCCCCCGGGCGCACACGCCGCCGACGATGAGCAGGCCGAACTGCTGCGCCGGTTCGGCGACTGGCACGACCCCGTGCCGGGCATCATCGCCGCCGCCGAGCCCGGTCGCCTGCTGCGCAACGACGTCCACCACATGACCACGCCCCTCCCGGTCTTCCACCGCGGCCGCACCGTGCTGCTCGGCGACGCGGCGCACGCGATGGCCCCCACCCTCGGACAGGGCGGCAACCAGGCCGTCGAGGACGCCGTCGTCCTCGCCCACCACACGGGCGACGGCCAGGACCTGGGCGCCGGGCTCGCCGCCTACAGCGCCGAACGACTGCCGCGCACCACGGCGATCGTCCGCAAGTCGGCACAGGTCGCCCGGCTGATGTCCCTGACCGGCAGGCCGGCCGTCGCCGTCCGCGACACCCTGCTGTCCGCGGTCTCCCGCCTCGGCCCCGGCGTCGTGCTCCGGACCTTCGACGGCATCGCCGACTGGCACCCGCCGCGGCGGACGTATGCTGCCGGAGCACAGGACGCGCACACCGGACAGGGCGGGCGCGAAGGACGACCGGCACGGCACTGACCGGGCCGGACATGTGAGGGGGCCCAGTGAAGGTCGGCTGCATCGGTCTCGGCGACATCGCGCGGAAGGCGTACCTGCCGGTGCTCACGACCCTGCCCGGGGTCGAACTGCACCTGCAGACCCGGACGCAGGCCACCCTGGCCCGTACGGCGGAGACCCACCACATCCCCGCTTCCCGGTGCCACGCCGACCTCGACTCCCTCCTCGCCCAGGGCCTGGACGCCGCCTTCGTCCACGCGCCGACGTCCGCCCACGCCGAGATCGTCACCCGGCTCCTCGAAGCCGGCGTCGCCACGTACGTCGACAAGCCGCTCGCCTACGAACTCGCCCACTCCGAGCGGCTGGTGGCCCTCGCGGAGGAACGCGGCACCAGTCTCGCCGTCGGCTTCAACCGCAGGCTCGCCCCCGGCTACGCGCAGTGCCTGGAGCACCCGCGCGACCTGATCCTCATGCAGAAGAACCGCGTCGGCCTCGCCGAGGACCCCCGCACGCTCGTCCTCGACGACTTCATCCACGTCGTCGACACCCTCCGCTTCCTCGTCCCCGGCCCCGTCGAACACACCGACGTGCGGGCGCGGATCGTCGACGGGCTCATGCACCACGTCGTCCTCCAGCTGTCCGGCGACGGGTTCACCGCCATCGGCACCATGAACCGGATGAGCGGCTCGGCCGAGGAGATCCTCGAGGTCTCCGGACACGACTCCAAGCGCGAGGTCCGCAACCTCGCGGAAATCGTCGACCACAAGGGCCAGCCGAGCATCCGGCGGCGCGGCGACTGGGTGCCGGTGGCCCGCCAGCGCGGCATCGAGCAGGCGGTGCACGCCTTCCTCGACGCCGTGCGGGCCGGAAAGTTCCTCAGCGCCCAGGACGCGCTGAAGACCCACGAGCTGTGCGAACGGGTGGTCCGGCTGGCCCTGGAGCAGCAGGCCGCCTGAGCGCCCGTACGCCGCCGACGGCGCCCAGCGCCACCAGCAGCGCCAGCGAGGCGTACACCGGCCAGTCCCCGTAGCGGACGTACAGCGTCGTGCCGCTCACCAGCGGTACGTCGTACACCGCCGCGGTGCTCGCCTCGGTCGGGAGCGCGGCGCCGACCTGCCCGCCGCCCGCCGCGTACACCGCACTCACACCGGTGAGCGTGGCGTGCACCATCGGCCGGCCGCTCTCCGCCGCCCGCAGCGCCGCCAGCGACGCGTGCTGCTCGGGGGCCCAGCTCTCCTGGAACGACGAGGTCGCCGACTGGGCGACCAGCACCTGCGCGCCGTCCCGCGTCAGCCGCCTGCTCATGTCGGGGAACGCCGACTCGAAGCAGACCAGCGGCCCGATCCGCACACCGCTGTCCGGCAGCGACATCACCACGGGGGAATCTCCGCGCAGCCGGTCCTCGCCCGCCGCTCTGCCGACCGACGTGACCCAGCCCAGCACGGACCTGGCCGGGATGTACTCACCGAACGGGACGAGCCGCATCTTGTCGTACCGGTCTCCGGTCGGGCCGTCGGGACCGACGAGCACCGAACTCTTGTAGATCCCCGGCGGACCGGTCGCGCCCTCACTGCGGGCGTCCACATTGGCCAGGATCGGGGCCCCGACGTCCTCCGCCAGGGCGGCGAGCCGGTCGGCCAGGTCCGGTCGGCGGGCCAGGTCCGCCCCGACACTGCTCTCGCCCCAGACCACCAGGTCCAGCTCGGTGCCGGCCAGGTCACGGGTCAGCTCCTCGCCGCGGTCGAAGCGCCGCTCGGCGCTCAGCATGCCGCCGACGACCCCCGGCTGGACCACGGCGACCCGCAATCCGCCCGTTTCCCGCGGTACCGGCGCCCACACCCACGCCGACGTGACGGCCGTCGCGCACAGGACGGCCCCCGCCACCGCGGGCGTACGGGCCGACCGGACCGCCACGAGCAGCACGGCCACCGTATTGACGGCCACCACCAGCAGGCTCGTGAGCCAGACACCGCCGACCGAGGCCAGCCGCAGCGCCGCTCCCACCTGCCACTGGCTCGCGCCCAGCAGCCCCCAGGGGCCACCCAGCCCCTCCCAGGAGCGGATCAGCTCGATCATCAGCCACCCCGCCGGTACCGCGGCGACGGCCGCCGCCGCGCGGGCCGTCGACGGACCGCCGCCGAGCATGGTGCGCACCAGAGCGCCCCACGGCGCCCAGAGCAGCCCGAACAGCGCCGCCAGCACCAGCAGGAAGACATGGAGGCTCGGCAGCAGCCAGTGATGGACGGCGACCACGAACCCGACACCGCCGAGCCAGCCCTCGACCGCCGCTCGCCGGGCCGTGGGCGCGGTGCGCAGCAGCAGCATCCAGGGCGCCAGCGCCACATGGGCGAACCACCACAGCGACGGTTCCGGGAAGGCCAGTGCGGGCAGGGCGCCGGCGACGAACGCGGCCGCCCCGCGCGCCCCGGGCGACCCGAGGACGGGGACGGACCGCCCGTCGCGCCGCCTCGTGTGCAGCCGACCGCCGACCGCAATCCGCATGCCGCGCCTCCTCGTCCGGCATCGAGGGGCCCGAAGCCGTTCATCACAAGTGTGCGCGAAGATCGGCTCCGGGAGACAGCGCATCGCCCGCGCCTCAGCCGCTTCCCGGGGCGCCCGCCGTACCTGTGCGCCGCCACTTCTCCTCGATCACCACGGAGCGCAGCCGCCAGCCGTCCGCCGCCCGGGCCATGCCGAATCGGTAGCGGCCGGCCGACACGAAGTCCTCGCCCGACCCGGTCCGCATCGGATTGAGGTAGTCCGCCCGCACCTCGGCCCGATCGCCCGGATACCCGTCGAGGTCCTCGATGCTCACTCGCCGGTTGACGATCAGGTGCTGGCGTACGGGGAAGTGCCCCATCGTCCGGGAGAGCCACCGGGCGACCTCGGCGGCAGGCCCTTCGATGCCGCCGGACGCACGGTAGTCGGCCCGGCCGTCCGCCGTGAACAATGCTCGGTAGGCGTCCCAGTCGCCGTCGTCGACGGCTGCCGCGTAGCCGGTGACCACGTCGTCGAGGGCGAGTCTGTCCATCACGGTCGCGAGATCCACGCGCTGTGTCATCGGGTCAGTGTCGGTGAGGCGGCCCGCCGGGCCAAGAGCCGTGCGGGCCACGTGTCGCCGACCGACCGGAACCGGCCGTGCCCGGCCCGCGTCGGCCGCCACCGACCCCGGCCCCGCCCGGCCGCTGCGACCCCGGCCCCGCCCGGCCGTGACCCGGGCTCGGCCTGTCCCGGGGCCGCGACCGCGGCCCGGCCCGCGTCGGTGGCGCGGAGCTGCGGGGCCTTCGCCGGACGTCAGCGCCGTACGGCCTTCAGCACCACGAACTTGGGGTCGCTCGCGACCACTTCGCAGTTGCCGAACAGCCGCTTGAGGCGCACGTGGTAGCCGAGGTGACGGTTGCCGACGACCCACAGCTCGCCGCCGGACCGCAGCGCACGGCGCGCGTCGGCGAACATCCGCCGGGCCGCCGTGTCGGTCGTCGCCCGGTGCGAATGGAACGGCGGATTGTTCAGTACGAGGTCCACCGACTCGTCCGGGAGCGCGGACAGGCCGTCCCCGACCACGAACTCGGCCGTTCCCGACGGCACGTTGTCACCGAAGGTCGCCTCCGCCGAGGCCACCGCGGAGAAGGACTCGTCGGTGAACGTCACGGCTGCGTCCGGGTTGGCCAGCGCCACCGCCGTACCCACCACGCCGTTGCCGCAGCCCAGGTCCACGACGCGCTCGGGGCCCCGGCTGCGCGGCAGGTGACGCAGGAAGAAGCGGGTGCCGATGTCGAGGCGCTCCGCGCAGAAGATACCGGCGTGGTTGGTCACGGTACGGCCCGCGAGGACGCCGGTGTCGGACGGCAGGGCATACCGCAGCGGCCAGGGGCTCCCGGTCCGGGGGAGCCCCGGCTCCGGCGTGCAGAAGATCAGCCGGGCCTTCTTCGCCGCGAGCGACGTCCTCGTCGGCCCGATGATGCGCTCGAACAGCTTGAGCGTGGACGTGTGGATCTCCGTCACCATGCCCGTGCCGATGACGACGGTGTCCGCGTGCACGGCCGGGGCCAGGCGGTGCAGCTGGTCCTCCAGCAGGGCGAGGCTCTTCGGCACCCGGACCAGCAGTACGTCGACGCGCTTCGGCGGCTCCTGCCTGGCGGTGAGCAACCGCACGGCGCCTGCGGCCACGTCGTTGCGGGCCAGGTTGACGCGGGTCGCCTGCTGCCCGAGGAACGAGTCGGAGATCTGCGTGACGGGGCCGGCCGCGTGCGCCGCCAGCGATGTGACGAGCGCCCCCCACCGGTCGCCCACGACGGCCACCGTGCCCGACAGGCCGGTGGGTGGGGTGTCGTCGGTGCCGTGCAGATGCCGCAGCAGATACTCGTCGGCGGCGTCCCAGGCGCGCAGCGTGTCGCGCGGGTCCTCGGGGAAGCGGGCGAGCTCGCAGGCGCCCCATGACGTGGTCAGACGGTTCATCGTGCGCCCAGGCTAGCCGGTGCTACGCGGCGGGCCGTACGTCCTCCTGTGCCGCGGCAGCCCACTCCACGACCAGTGCCTCGTACTCCGGGCGCCGGTCTTCGGGAAGTGTGCCGTCGGCCCACAGCTCTCGGATCCGGATGTTCAGCTCGGACGCGGACATCAAGGTTTCGGGTTCGGACTCGCGGGGAAAGGTGGACATGGCTCCAGGTTACGGCCTGGCATCGGCACACGTCTTCACCGCCAACTGGCGGCTCAGCCGCCCGACTCACCCGCCTGAGGGCTGAGAACCCCTGCTCCCACCAGCGCGAACAGCAGGATTCCGAGCAGGATCCGGTAAATCACGAACGGCATGAAGCTCTTCGTAGTGATGAATTTCATGAACCACGCGATCACCGCGTAGCCCACACCGAAGGCGATGAAGGTCGCGAAGATCGTCGGCCCCCACGACACATGGCCCTCGCCGGCCTTCCGCAGCTCGAAAAGCCCGGAGGCGAGTACGGCCGGAATCGCCAGCAGGAACGAGTAACGGGCCGCCGCCTCACGGGTGTAGCCCATCAGCAGACCGCCGCTGATCGTCGCGCCGGAGCGGGACACACCCGGGATGAGGGCCATCGCCTGGCAGAAGCCGTAGATGAGACCGTCCCGCACGCTCAGGTCCTTCAGCGTCTTGCGCTCCTTGACCACCCGGTGGCGGCCGCCCGCCTCGTCACGCGCGGCGAGCCGGTCCGCGATGCCGAGGACGATGCCCATGCCGATCAGGGTGGTGGCGATGAGCCGCAGATCACGGAACGGGCCCTCGATCTGGTCCTTGAGCGTGAGTCCGAGCACACCGATGGGCACCGAACCGATGATCACCAGCCAGCCCATCCGGGCGTCGGGGTCGCCGCGCATCGCCTTGTCGGTGAGCGAACGGAACCAGGCCGACAGGATCCTGCCGATGTCCTTGCGGAAGTAGATGAGGACGGCGGTCTCCGTGCCGATCTGGGTGATCGCGGTGAACGCGGCCCCCGGGTCCTGCCAGCCGGCGAACGCGGCGGTGAGCCGCAGATGCGCGCTCGAGGAGATGGGAAGGAACTCCGTAAGCCCCTGGACGAGCCCGAGGACGAGTGATTCGAACCAAGACATGAAAGCTGGGCCACCCAAGGCTGGTCACGGTCTGTCAGGGCACGGCGTAGGCGTGCGACCCGTGAGATACGACTCACGGAGGTCAGCGGGCCCGCGCCGGTGGCAGCGTAGCGTCCCAAAGTGAAGCGCTTGCCGCGGGGCCCGCCCTGCGGGCGACTGAGGGGTGCGGGTGGGCGCCCGGTCAGACCCCGGGGTGGCGGGTGGCTGCCGGGGGCGAGGGACACGGGTCCGGTTCCGGGGCGGTGGGCGCGGGCCGGCGCTCGGCGCCCCGCAGCCGGTGGCGCTTGGTCCAGGCGACCGTCGCGGCCGCCAGGCCCGTCATCACGATGAATCCCGTCGCGATCAGGAACACCGGCGACGTCGGGGATCCGGCCCGGCTGCCGGCGATCACGTACGCCGCCGTGTTCGGGATCGAGCCGAGGCCGGTCGCCAGGAGGAAGGGCAGACAGCCCATGCGGGAGACGGCCGCGCAGTAGTTGGCTGCGGCGAACGGTACGCCCGGGAACAGGCGTATCGCCAGCATGGAACGGAAACCGTGCCGGCTGAGCTGCCCGTCGGCAGCCTTCAGCCACCGCCCCCGCAGCAGCGGCCGGAGCGCGTCCTGCCCGAGCAACCGGCCCAGGGTGAAGGCGATTCCGGCCCCCACCACCGTGCCGGCGATCGCCGCCACGAGCCCGGCCTGCGAGCCGAACAGCGCGCCCGCCGCCAGATTGAGGATCGGACGCGGCACGAACGCGGCGGTGCACATCCCGTACCCCACGCCGAACAGCACCACGGCCGCCGCACCGCTCAACTGCGGCCAGCCCGCGGAGAGCAGTCTCTGCGGCTCGTAGAGAACCACCGTCACCGCGGCGGAGGCCAGCAGCACCGCGAGAAGGGACAACCGGGACCAGGGCGAGAACAGGGCCCTGGTGCAGCGGACGGCGAGACCGGATGCCGGCCCGGGGACGAGGTCGAGCATCCGGGGAGACTAGCCGACACCGGTGTGTGATCGCCGTAACGTGTGCCGTATGACGCACGTCGCACCGCACGCCGTACCGCGCAGCGATCTCGCCGACACCGTCATGGAACGGCTCGTCGCCGTGTATCCGGCCGCGGCGGACGAGGCCAGGGCCGCGCAGGCCGCCGCGTACATGAAGGGCGTCGCCCCGTTCCTCGGCATCCCCACGCCCGCACGCCGGGCCCTGTCCCGTACGGTCCTCGCCGGCACGCCCCGGCCCGGCGAGGCGGACTGCACGGCCGTCGCGCTGCGCTGCTGGGCGCTGCCCGAGCGCGAGTACCACTACTTCGCCGCCGACTATCTGCGCCGCCACGTCGGCCGCTGCTCCTCCGGCTTTCTGCCCGTGGCGCACCGGCTGATCACGACCGTGTCGTGGTGGGACACCGTCGACGTGCTCGCCGTGCACGTCGTCGGACCGCTGGTGGCCGCCGATCCGGCGCTCGCGTCCGTCATGGACGCATGGATCGACGACGAGGACGAATGGGTCGCTCGCACGGCGCTCCTCCACCAACTGCGCTTCCGAGAGGAGACGGACGGCGAAAGGCTGTTCCGATACTGCCTCCTGAGGGCGGACCACCCGGGCTTCTTCATCCGCAAGGCCATCGGCTGGGCGCTGCGGGAGTACGCCAGGACGGATCCCGACGCTGTACGGGACTTCGTCGACGGGGCACGCGAGCGGCTGTCCCCGCTGTCGGTGCGCGAGGCGCTCAAGCATCTGTGACGCGGCGGGTGCGCCCCGCCCGACCGTCGGTCGCCGCAGAACCGCCCGACCGTCGGTCGCCGGAAAACCGTTCGACTCCGTATGGGGCCCGGGGCGATCATCGACGCATGTTCCGGTACGCCTTCCTCGCAGCGCCGTCCGCAGTCGCGGACGCGCCGAAGGCTGCCGCCTCACCCGCAGCCGGTGCTGTCGTGACCGCCGCAGCCGGTCCCGTTTCCGTTGCTTCTGCCAGGGCCGAAGCCGGCGCGGCCGATGCCGCCGCGGCGCCCTTCGACGGCGCCCGAAGCTGACCCTTCCCGGATCGTCCGCGGACCCCGCAGGGGGAGGGTCGGACAGACCCAGGGGTCCCGACACATTCCGAGTTCCGGGAAGGAACGACCTCGTCATGCCCAAGACGGCATACGTGCGGACGAAGCCACACCTCAACATCGGCACCATGGGCCACGTCGACCACGGCAAGACCACGCTGACCGCTGCCATCACCAAGGTCCTCAGCGAGCGCGGGAGCGGCACATTCGTGCCGTTCGACCGGATCGACCGGGCGCCGGAGGAGGCCAGTCGCGGCATCACCATCAACATCGCGCACGTCGAGTACGAGACCGACACCCGCCACTACGCCCACGTGGACATGCCGGGTCATGCCGACTACGTCAAGAACATGGTCACCGGCGCCGCGCAGCTCGACGGGGCGATCCTCGTCGTCTCCGCGCTCGACGGCGTCATGCCGCAGACCGCGGAGCACGTACTGCTCGCCCGCCAGGTCGGCGTCGACCACATCGTCGTCGCCCTCAACAAGGCCGACGCGGGCGACGACGAGCTGACCGACCTCGTGGAGCTCGAGGTCCGCGACCTCCTGACCGCGCACGGCTACGGCGGCGACGCCGTGCCGGTGGTGCGGGTCTCGGGGCTGCGGGCGCTCGAGGGCGACCCGAACTGGACCGCCGCGATCGAGGCGCTGCTCGACGCCGTCGACACGTATGTGCCGATGCCCGTCAGGTACACCGACGCGCCGTTCCTGCTCCCGGTGGAGAACGTCCTGACCATCACCGGTCGCGGAACCGTCGTCACCGGAGCCGTCGAGCGGGGCACCGTGCGCGTCGGCGACCGGGTCCAGGTGCTCGGCGCGGACACCGAGACGGTGGTGACCGGTCTGGAGACCTTCGGCAGGCCGATGGAGTCGGCGGAGGCGGGGGACAACGTGGCGGTGCTTCTGCGCGGCGTCCACCGCGACCAGGTGCGCCGCGGTCATGTGGTCGCCGCGCCCGGCAGCGTCGTGCCGAGCCGGCGCTTCACGGCGCAGGTCCATGTGCTCTCCGCGCGCGAGGGCGGCCGTGCCACGCCGGTGTCCACCGGCTACCGGCCGCAGTTCCACATCCGGACCGCGGACGTCGTCGGGGACATCGACCTCGGCGAGGCGGGCGTGGCACGGCCCGGCGACACGGTCGGTCTGACCGTCGAGCTCGGCCGGGACATACCGCTGGAGCCGGGGCTCGGCTTCGCGATCCGCGAGGGCGGGCGCACGGTGGGCGCCGGTACGGTGACGTCCGTGCTGTAAGGGCTGCAACGGCTGCGGCTGTGGAGGTCGCCGTGTCCGTGGCCCTGGGGGTCGCGGTGGCTGCGGCGGCGGAGCGCGGGGCGGGACAATGGGCCGGTGAACGAGCCACACCCCGTCCTGCGCGCCGTCGACGGCGGCACCGCCAAGCTCATGCCCGACGTGGACCGTGAGCGCGCCTGGCTGCTGACCGTCGACGGCGCGCCGCAGTCGTACGTCGACCTCGACGATCCCGCGCACCTCGAATTCGAGTACGTGCGCAGGCTCGGCCATGTCGTCGACTGTGCAGCCGAGGAAGGGGCGCCGCTGTCCGTACTGCACCTCGGAGGCGGCGCGCTCACCCTGCCCCGCTACGTGGCCGCGACCCGACCCCGGTCGCGGCAGGACGTCGTCGAGGCCGACGCCGGGCTTGTCGCGCTCGTCGCGGAGCATCTGCCGCTGCCGGACGGCTCGGGCGTCACCGTGCACCGTGCCGACGCCCGTACGTGGGTCGAGGGCGCGGCCCCGGACTCCGTGGACCTGATCGTCGCCGACGTCTTCGGCGGCTCACGGGTCCCGGCGCACCTCACCACCGTCGCCTACGCGCGGGCCGCCGAGCGGGTGCTGCGGCCGGACGGCGTCTACGCGGCGAACCTCGCGGACGGCGCGCCGTTCAGCTTCCTCCGCTCGCAACTGGCCACCTTCGCGGAGGTGTTCGCGGAGCTGGCGCTGATCGCGGAACCGTCGGTGCTGCGGGGGCGCCGCTTCGGCAACGCGGTCCTGCTCGCGTCGCAGGCCCCGCTCGACACGGGGGCCCTGGCGCGGCGGGCGGCGTCCGACGCGTTTCCGGCGCGGGTCGAGGAGGGCCGCGCGGTGGCGCGGCTACGGGGTGATGCGTCGCCGGTCGACGACGCCTCGGCGACGGCGTCGCCGGAGCCGCCGGAGGGGGCGTTCACGGTGGGTTGAGGGGTGCGGGCGTGTGCAGGTCTTTCCCTCCCCGCCCCTTCCCGCAACCGGGGCAAGCCCCGGACCCGTACGGCCTTCGGCCGTGCCCTCAATCGCCGGGCGGGCCGGATTTCGCTCCACGAAATCTGCCTCGCCGCGGATACCTCCCACGGCTGCCTGGCCGTGGAGGAGTGTGAGGCGCGGGTCCGGGGGCGGGGTCCCGGAACGTCAGCCCGTGGACGAGCCGCCGGCCAGTCGCACCGTGCCGAGGATCTTCTGGATCGTCGCGTCGGGCACCTCGTCCGGCACACCGGTGTTGGAGTACAGCACCCAGCTGGCGAAGTCCCCCTTCGCGTTCTTGAAGCTGAACGCGACCGACTTACCGTCGGTCTCGCACTTGTTCTCCTTCTTGACGCCCTTGGCCGTGGCCGTGGAGACGCTGCCCTTGAGGCCGGACGTCGTCGTGTAGTCCTGGGCCTTGGTGATCTTGACCGTGCCCTTCGGCTCGGTCTGGGCGTAGGCGGCCCAGGCCCAGTTGCCGGCCTCGTTGTAGGCGGCCTCCGCCGTGTTCTTGGCACCCTTGCCGCCCTTGGTGCCGGTGCTGGCCAGGCCGTAGTCCTCTTCCCGGCCGTCCTTGTCGGTGTCGATGACGCACCACTTGCTCTTGAGGTGGGCCGGGGCGGACATGACGACGACGGGCGAGCCGTCGCCTTCCTTCTCGTCCTCGAAGCCGGTGGCCGTGCCGGAGCTGGAGACCTCCCACTCCGCGGGCACGTCGAACTGGGTCCCGTGCTTGGGGTTGGTGACGACCTTCCAGCCGGCGATGGTGGGCTCGGCCTCAGCGCCGCGCGGCTTCCCCGTCGGTGGGGGAGCGGGTGCCTCGGAGGACGACTCCGACTTCTCCGGCTCGGCCGGCTTCGAGGCCGCGGCGTCGCCGCCCTTGCCGGACGTCTTCTCGTCGTCGGGCAGCACGACGAATCCGGTCACGACCGCGGTCGCGACCACGGCCGTGGCGGCGACGATCGCGACGATCGTCGTCTTCTTCTTCTCGTCGCGGGGCGGCTGCGGCGCCCCCGGCATCTGGCCGGGCACGGCGTACTGCGGCGCGGTCGGCTGCTGGTACGGGTTGGGCTGCTGGTATCCCGGCTGCTGATAGGGATTCGGCTGCTGGTACCCCGGCTGCTGGTACGGGTTCTGGTCCTGCGGGTTCTGCTCGCCCCCGGGCGGCTGCTGTCCTGGCCACATGGCGAGAACGATAGAGGTGCGGGTCCGGCACTTCTACGTCCGGCCCCCACCGGGCCGCCGGAGGGGGGCGGGCCGAGGGGGTGGCAGAGGGGATGGTCAAGCGCTTCTACTCATGGGTAACATCGCGTCATGAGCGCAGAGCAGATGTCCATCGGCGAGTTGCTTACCGCCACCGTTCCCATGGTCAGGACCCTCAAGCTGGAGTACCTGGAGACCACGCCCGAGCGAGCGGTGCTCCGCCTGCCCGACGACCCCGAGTACCACAACCACGTCGGCGGGCCCCACGCCGGAGCGATGTTCACCCTGGCCGAGTCCGCGAGCGGCGCCGTCGTCCTCGCCGCCTTCGGGGACCAGCTCGGCCGCGCCGTACCGCTGCCGGTCAAGGCGGAGACCAGCTACAAGAAGCTCGCGAAGGGTGTTCTCACCGCGACCGCGACGCTCGGCCGCCCCGTCGCGGACGTCGTGAAGGAACTGGACGCGGGCGAGCGCCCCGAGTTCCCCGTGACGGTCGCCATCCAGCGCGCCGACGGCGCCGTGACCGGCGAGATGCACATCGTCTGGACCCTGCGCCCCAACAGCTGAGCAGTGGCCGAAGGGCCGGCCGTCCCGTTACCCCCGGGGTGACGGGACGGCCCTTGCGTACACACGGCGACGCGGCCCGGTTGCGGGCGCGCTGTGCAGATACGGCACCCGTGCGCTGCCCCGGCGCGTGCGGGTGACTCGACGGGTGCCGCAGCCGGCAGCGAGGCCGCGCGGCGGGACCGGGTGGCGCCGTCGGCAGCAGGGCCGCGCGGCGGCCCTCAGTTTTCCTTGTGTGCGTCGCGGTGCTGCGCGGCCAGATCCAGGTAGACGGCCGCGTTGAGCTTGATGCCGTCCTGCTCCTCCTGCGTCAACCCGCGCCGTACCTTCGCCGGCACACCCGCGACCAGTGAGCCCGGCGGCACCTGCATGCCCTGCGGGACCAGGGCCTGCGCCGCGATCAGCGAGCCCGCGCCTATGTGTGCACCGTTGAGGACGGTGGCGCCCATGCCGATGAGGACGTCGTCCTCCACTGTGCAGCCGTGGAGGATCGCGTTGTGGCCGATCGAGACGTGTTCCCCGACGGTCACGGGGAACCCCGGATCGCTGTGGACCGTGCAGTTGTCCTGGATGTTGCTGCCGGTGCCGATCACGATCGGCCCGCAGTCGGCGCGCAGCACCGTCTGGTACCAGACGCTCACGCCGGCGTGGAGCGTGACCTCCCCCATCACCACCGACGTCGGCGCGGCGAACGCCTCCGGATCGACTTGGGGTTCCCTGCCGCCCACACCCGCCACCAGTGCCCGCTCCGTCATGCCGTCTCCCTGTCGAATCCGCCGGTCACTCGCGCCCTCCTGCACCGTATGCCCCGGGGCCGGGCGCCGTCGGCAGGGGGTACGGGTGCGCGCTGCGGCCGGGTGCCCTGCGCCGTCCTCGCCGCCCCTCCCGCCCCGACGGCAGCTCAACGGCACCGCGGACACAGCCTGTTGCCGGAGGAGACCGGTCGCCGGGGCCGAGGCCGGGGCCGACCAGCCGCTGGACACCATGCCGACCTGCGTCCCGCCGACGGCTTCGTACGGTTTGATGAGGGGGTGTCACGCGGGGCCCGGCCTGCCTGTCCGTGTGCTTCACCGGGTCGGGGGCCGGCCCGTCCGGCGCACGGCACGGCGGCGGGGGCCCGGGTCCGAGGGGTACTTGGGGTGAACGTCACAGCACGTCATCGCCTTCGCGCCGGGTGCGGCCGACTACCGTGGGTGGGTGCCGAAGAGCAGGAACACCCCGTCGCCCGCGGCCGCCTGGCGCCGCCGGGTGCTCACGCGTGCCGTACACCGCGTGTGGCAATGGGTGCAGGACGCGGGGGCCGTCACGGCCGATCGTCCCGGGCGGCTGCGGTTCCGGCGGATCGGCACCGGCACGCGGCTGGCCTTTCCCCAGGGCACGGTCTTCGGCGAACCGTGGATCGAGCTCGGCGCCCATTGCATCATCGCCGAGCAGGTGACCCTCACCGCCGGAATGATGCCGGGCCTGGACCTCGGTTCCGACACCGTGCTGACCCTCGGCGACGGTGTGGTCCTGGGCCGTGGCAGCCATGTCATCGCCGACACCCGCGTGTCCATCGGCTCGGACACGTACTGCGGTCCGTACGTCTACATCACTTCCACCAACCACAGTTACGACGATCCGCACGAACCGGTCGGCAGACAGTGGCCGCGCACGGACCCGGTGGAGATCGGGCCGGGCTGCTGGCTGGGCACGGGTGCGGTGATCCTCCCCGGGGCCCGGCTGGGCCGCAACGTCGTGGTGGCGGCGGGGGCGGTCGTACGGGGGGAGGTGCCCGACCACTCGGTGGTGGCCGGCGCGCCCGCCCGGGTCGTACGGCGCTGGGACGAGGAGGGCGGCTGGCAGCCGCCGCTGCGTACGCCCGCGCCGGTGCCGATCCCCGCAGGGGTCACTCCCGAGCAGCTCCGCGCGCTCGCGGAGTTGGACGAGGAACTGTCGGAGCCGGCCGACGCCCGGGCCGGTCTCGAGGAGCGCTGACCTGATGAGCGCTGATCCGAGGAGCGTTGATCCGAGGGGCCCTGACTCGACTGGGGGCGCAGATCCGAGGAGCACTGACTCGAGAAGCGTTGACCCCGGCGGCGCTGATCCGAGGAGCGCCGGTCAGCCGCTCGCCAGCAGGACCGTGCCCACCAGCGCCAGTCCGGCGCCCGCCGCCTGCACGCTGCGCAGCCGCTCCTTGAGGACCATCAGCGCCGCGAGGACGGTCACGACCGGGTAGAGGTTCGCCAGTACCGCGGCCACGGTGACGGGCCCTGTCTGCGCGGCGATCGAGTACGTCCCGTTCGCGGCGACGTCGGCGAGGCCGACGAAGGCGAGTGCCGGCAGCGAGCGCAGCACGGTGCGCGCGCCGCCGTCCTCGGGCAGCGCCCGGCCACCGCGCTTCACCGACACGTACAGGGCCGCGCCGCCGACGGCGACGTTGGTGACGCGCTGGACGAACAGCGCGAGGAACAGCCCGGTGAGCGTGGTCGACGCCTCTGCGATGAGGGCCAGTACGGCACCGAATCCGAAGGCCGCGACCAGCGTCAGCAACACGGCCTGCCGCCGCACCGGCGCGCCGCGCAGCTCCGGGCCGCCCGCCAGGACGATGCCGGCCACGGCCACCGCGATGCCCGCGAACTGCAGCAGACCGGGCCGCTCGCCCAGCAGCAGGCCGACGCCGACGGGCACGGCGACGCCCAGGGATCCGAGGGGCGAGACCACGCCCATGGGGCCGAGCGCGAGCGCCTTGTAGAAGCAGAGCATCGCCACCGGTCCCACGGCTCCGGCCGCCACCGCGTACCAGAGCCGTGGTCCGGCCTCCGAGAAGCCGCCGGTCGCCACGACGATCGCGCCGAGCACCACCACGGCGACGGTCTGGGAGGCGACGACCACGGTGAGAGCGGGCGTACGCCGGGTGAGCAGCCCGCCGCCGAAGTCGGCCAGGCCCCAGAGCAGGCTGGTGGCCAGGGCGAAGAGTGCGGTCATACGGGGGCCCTCGCAGTACAGTGTGATGAACCATTCGGTGCACCACACCGTAGTGCACTGTATTAGACTCCGTCATCCAATATATTGGACGGCGCCGGAATCCTGGACGGAATGTGTCGGACCTCGACCAGCTCACCCGGTCGCTCGCCCGGAACCTCAAGCACTGGCGCGGCGAGCGAGGGCTCACCCTGGACGCCCTCGCCGCCCGCTCCGGGGTCAGCCGCGGCATGATCATCCAGATCGAGCAGGCACGCACCAACCCCAGCGTGGGCACCACGGTCAAGCTCGCCGATGCCCTCGGCGTGAGCATCACCACGCTTCTCGACTACGAGCAGGGCCCGCAGGTCCGGCTGGTCCCGCCGGAGCAGGCCGTCCGGATGTGGTCCACCTCCAGCGGGAGCTCCACCACGCTCCTCGTGGGCAACGAGCGCGGCGGTCCGCTGGAGCTGTGGTCGTGGCGGCTGATGCCCGGCGACGAGAGTGCCTCCGATCCCCACCCGGACGGCACGACGGAACTGCTGCACGTGACCGCCGGGGAACTGACCCTCGTCGTCGACGGGCAGGCCCACCCCGTACCGGCCGGCACCTCCGCCACCTTCGAGGCGAACGCCCCGCACGCCTACCGCAACGACGGCGAAGACGTCGTCGAAGTGATGATGGCGGTCTCCGTCCCGCCCGTCCGCTGAGACGCACGACCGCGGCCGCGCGCGGCGGTGTTAGCGTGCGGCACATGCGCGCACCCATCGGGAACTTCGACGATGCCACCCCCGCACCCGACTGCCTCGACCGGCTCGTCGAGCCCGTCGCCGCTGCCGTCCGCGCCTGGCGCGGTGACGTCCCCGCCGATCAGCTCGTCTACGTCGACACCGACCCGGAGATCGCCGACACCGCCGTCTTCGTCGAGCACCACGGACGCGAACTGCTCGAGCAGTCGGCGAACTGCGTCGTCGTGGCGGGCAAGCGCGGCGGCGGGACCACGCTCGCCGCATGCCTCGTCCTGTCCCACGCCCGCGTCGACGTCAACGGCGCCGTGCGCAGGCAACTCGGCGCGCGCAAGGCTTCTTTCGCGTCGATGGACACCGCGACCGGTGACAGCGGCATGGAGTACGGCGGCATCACGCCCATCGGCCTGCCCGCCGACTGGCCGCTGCTGGTCGACCCGGCCGTCGTCGACACAGAATGGGTCCTCGTCGGCAGCGGCCGCAGGCGCGGCAAGCTGATCGTGCCGGGCAAGGCGTTCGTCGCCCTGCCCGGTGCGGTGGTGGTCGAGGGCCTCGGCGTCTGAGGCCCCCGCCGGGGGCGCGGGCCCACCGCGGACGTCCAGTCCGCCGTGGCCCCCTCGGCGGCCTCAGCCCAGCCGCGGGATCTCGATCGCCGGACACCGGTCCATGACCATGTCCAGACCGGCCGCCCGGGTGCGCTCGTACGCCGCCTCGTCGATCACACCGAGCTGGAACCACACCGCCTTCGCGCCGACGGCCACGGCCTCGTCGGCCACCTGACCGGCCAGCCCCGAGTTCACGAACACGTCCACGACGTCGACCTCGAAGGGGATGTCGGCGAGACTGGCGTACCCCTGCTCGCCGTGGACTGTCTCTGCCTTCGGATGGACCGGCACGATGCGCTTGCCGTAGCGCTGGAGCACGTCGGCGACGCCGTATGCCGCCCGCGCCTCGTTGTGGGACAGGCCGACCACCGCCCAGGTGTCACCCGTGGCCGTCAGAATCCTGCGGATCGTCTCTGCGTCTGCGTACATGCCGGGACAACGGGCCGCGGGCCCGGCGGATTCCCCCGCGGGGTTTCGCGCTCCGGGCGGCGCATAGGGTGGCGGGATGCAGGAGCAGTACCGGACGGTCGCCGGCGAGGGCGCCCATGAGACCGAGGTCAACCGATCGCGCTTCATCTGCGCGCTCGCCCCCGCCGCCACCGAGGAGGAGGCGCAGGCGTTCGTCGCCCGCATCCGCAAGGAGCACCCGGCCGCCACCCACAACTGCTTCGCGTACGTCGTCGGCGCCGACGCCGCCGTGCAGAAGGCGAGCGACGACGGGGAACCCGGCGGCACCGCCGGCGTGCCCATGCTCCAGATGCTGATGCGGCGCGAGATCCGGTACACCGTCGCCGTCGTCACCCGGTACTACGGCGGCGCCAAGCTCGGCGCCGGGGGGCTGATCAGGGCGTACGGGGGAGCCGTCGGCGAGGCCCTGGACACGGTCGGCACCATCACCCGCACACGGTTCCGGCTCGCCACCGTCACCGTCGACCACCAACGGGCCGGGAAGCTGGAGAACGATCTGCGGGCGACGGGCCGTCAGGTGCGCGAGGTCGTGTACGCGGACGCCGTCCGGATCGGGATCGGGCTGCCGGACTCCGACGTCGACGCCTTCCGGGGGTGGCTGGCCGACGCCACCGCGGGCACGGCGCGGCTGGAACTCGGGGGCGAGGCGTACGGGGATGCGTGAAGCCGCCCGCACTGTCCGACCCCACCGATACGCTCACCGATCATGAGACTCCTGCACACGTCGGACTGGCACCTGGGACGGTCGTTCCACCGGGTGAGCATGCTCGACGCCCAGGCCGTGTTCCTCGACCACCTGGTGGCGACGGCGTGTGAACGGGACGTGGACGCGGTGCTCGTCGCGGGAGACGTGTACGACCGGGCTGTGCCGCCGCTCGCCGCCGTGGCACTGTTCGACGAGGCCCTGCACCGGCTCGCCGACGCCGGCGTGCCGACGGTGATGATCTCCGGCAACCACGACTCGGCGCGCCGGCTCGGCGTCGGCGCGGGCCTCATCGAGCGGGCCGGTATCCATCTGCGCACCGACCCGGGAGGCTGTGGCACCCCCGTGCTGCTCTCCGACGAACACGGCCCGGTCGCCTGCTACGGGCTGCCCTACCTCGAACCGGCGCTGGTCAGAGCCGAGTTCCAGACGGAGAAGACCGCGCACGAGACGGTCCTCGCCGCAGCCATGGATCGGGTGCGGGCCGACCTTGCCGCACGTGGACCCGGCACCCGGTCCGTCGTGCTCGCCCACGCCTTCGTCGTCGGCGGCGAGACGAGCGACAGCGAACGGGACATCACCGTCGGCGGCGTCGCCGCCGTGCCCTCCGGCGTCTTCCACGGCGTGGACTACGCGGCCCTCGGACACCTGCACGGCTGCCAGACCATCACCGACCGGGTCAGATACTCCGGATCCCCGCTCGCCTACTCGTTCTCCGAGACCGACCACCGCAAGACGATGTGGATCGTCGACCTCGACGCGGCCGGAGCCGTCACCGCCGAGCGGGTCGACTGCCCGGTGCCCCGTCCCCTGGCCCGGCTGCGCGGCACGCTCGAGGAACTGCTCGAGGACCCGGCGCTCGACCGCCACGCGGAGTCGTTCGTCGAGGCGACCCTCACCGACGCCGTGCGGCCGGCCGACCCGATGGCCCGGCTGACCGCGCGGTTCCCGCACACCCTGCACCTCGTCTTCGACCCGGGACGGGCGGCGCAGGACACCACCGCCACGTACGCACAACGGCTGCGCGGGCGCAGCGACCAGCAGATCGCCGAGGACTTCGTCGCCCACGTCCGCTGCGGCAACGGCCCCGACGACGGCGAGCGCGCCGTGCTGCGCACCGCGTTCGAGGACGTACGCGTCGACGCCGGTGTGCGTGAGGTGGCCCGGTGAGACTGCACACCTTGGCCGTCACCGCCTTCGGCCCGTTCGCCACCACCCAGGACATCGACTTCGACGCCCTCGCCAGCTCCGGCATCTTCCTGCTTCACGGGCCGACCGGAGCCGGCAAGACGTCCGTGCTCGACGCCGTCTGCTTCGCGCTGTACGGAGCGGTGCCGGGCGCCCGCCAGAGCCCCGGGGCGTCGCTGCGCAGTGACCACGCGCAGACCGGCACACCCACCGAGGTCCGGCTCGAACTGACCGTCGCCGGGCGCCGGCTGGAGGTCGGCCGGCGCCCGGAACAGCCCCGCCCCAAGAAGCGCGGCGAGGGTTTCGTCAAGGAGAGGGCGCGCAGCACACTGCGCGAGTACGACGCCGCGACCGGCGAATGGCAGGCGCTCAGCACGTCCCACCAGGAGATCGGTGAGGAGATCACCCAGCTGCTGGGGATGAGCCGCGAGCAGTTCTGTCAGGTCGTGCTCCTGCCCCAGGGAGACTTCGCGCGCTTCCTGCGGGCCGACGCGGAGGCCCGCGGAAAACTCCTCGGACGGCTCTTCGACACCCGACGCTTCGCCGCCGTCGAGGACCGCCTCGCCGACCTGCGGCGCGCAGCCGAACAGCAGGTGAAGACCGGGGACGAACGGCTGCTCGCCGTCGCGCACCGGATCGAGCAGGCCGCCGGCCCGGCGGCTGAGCGGCCACGCCCCGAACAGCAGCCCGGCGACGCCGGGCTCGCCGCCGCCGTCCTTCAGTGGGCGGCGGTCGCCCGCACCGGAGCCCGCGAACGGCTCGGCATCGCCGAGCACCGGCTGGCCGCCGCCGAGAGCCGCCGCGCCACGGCCCGGCGGGACCTGGAAGAGGCACAGGCACGGGACCGGCTCCAGCGGCGCCACGCGGACGCCCTCAGGCGCTCCCAGGCCGTCGAAGCGCGGCGGGCGGAGCAGGAGACGCTGCGGACCCGGCTGGAACGGGCCCGCAAGGCCGCACTCGTCGAGCCGGCGCTGCGCGTGCGCGACGCCGCAGAGCGCGAGCACCGGGACGCGGCCCGGGAACGCGAGCGCACCCGTGCCGGGCTTCCGGCGGAGTTCACCGACGCCGGAGCGGACCGGCTCACCGCCGCGGAGCGGGCGCTGCGCGAGGAGTCCGGCGGCCTCGACGCCGCCCGGCGGGCCGAGATCCGCGCCGCCGGCATCACCCGCGAACTCGCCGAGCTCGACCGGCAGGCGCTGGCGGACGACGACATCCTCGACGAGGCGGCGGCCTGGCTGGCCCAATGGGACGGCCTCCGCCGCGACCACCAGGAGCGGATCACGGCCGCGCAGGAGGCCGCGACCCGCGCGGAGCACCTCGCCGGCCGGCTCGAACCGGCCCGCGAGCGGCTGCGCGCCGCCCGGGAGCGCGACGACCTGGCCGCCCGCGCCGAGCGGGCGGCACAGCGGCTGCGCACCCTCCACGACCGGACCAACGAGGCCAAGGCGGCCTGGCTCGACCTCAAGGAGCGCCGACTCCACGGCATCGCCGCCGAATTGGCCGCCGCGCTGGCCCCCGGCCGGGCCTGCGCGGTCTGCGGCTCCGAGGAACATCCGGCACCCGCCCGCCCCGGCGCCGGCCATGTGGACCGCGCCGCCGAGGACGCCGCCTACGAGGAGCACGCCCGCGCGGAGCAGGCCAGGGCGGAGGCAGAGCGGGATCTCGCCGTGCTCGACGAGTCCCACGCGGCGGCGGCCGCGAGAGCCCGCGGAGCGGACCCAACCACCGTGACCGCGCCGCACGGCGACACCGCACGCGTCGCCGCCGCCGACAGGACCGCCCTGCACGCGCAGAGAGCCGGGACCGCCACGGAACAGCCCGGCCCCGCCGTGCCCGGACCCCGGTCCGCAGCGGACCCCACCGTCGCCGGACTGCTCCGGAACGTCGAGGACCTGGAGCGTGAGCACGCAGGCGCCCGCGCCCTCGCCGTCGGCATCCACGGGGCCCGTGAGGCACTCGCCCGCGCCGAACGCGAATACGAGGAGCGGATCGAGGCCCGGCAGGGGGCCGAGCGGCGTGGCGCCGCGCGCACCTCCCGGCGGGAGACGCTCGACCAGGAACTCGCCACCCTCGAAAGCGACGTGAGCCGGGCCCGCGGCGGTGCCCGCAGCGTCGCGGAACGCGCCGCGCTGCTCGATCAGCAGATCGGCCTGCTGGCGGCCGCGGCGGACGCCGTACGCGCCGTCGACAGCACCGCCCTGCGGCTGAAGGAGGCCGACGACCGGCTCGCCGACGCCGCGTTCCGCGCCGGGTTCCGCACGCCGGAGGAGGCGGCCGCCGCGCTCCTGACCGACGCCGAACAGCGCGACGTCCAGCACCGTGTCGACGCCTGGCTGGCGGAGGCGGCCGCCGTCGCCGACCGGCTCGCGGAGGACGACACCCGCGCCGCTGCCGGCCTCCCGCCCGCCGCGCCCGACACGGCCCGCGCCGTCCACGACGCCGCCGAACGCGCCCTGCGCGACGCCGCCTCCGCGCTCGACGCGGCACGTGCCCGCTGCGCCGAACTCGACCGGCTGTCCGGGGAAGCCGCACAGGAGACCCGCCGCCTCGGCCCGCTCCGTGAGGAGTACGACCGGTTCGCCGGTCTCGCCGCCCTCACCGCGGGCACCTCCGCCGACAACGAACGCAAGATGCGTCTCGAGTCGTACGTGCTCGCGGCCCGTCTGGAACAGGTCGCGGCGGCCGCCACCGTACGGCTGCGGCGCATGTCCTCCGGCCGGTACACGCTCGTCCACTCCGACGCCCGCGCCGGCGGGAAACGGGCCGGTCTCGGACTGCATGTCGTCGACGCCTGGACCGGCAGGGAACGCGACACGGCGACGCTGTCGGGCGGCGAGACGTTCTTCGCCTCGCTCGCCCTCGCGCTGGGCCTCGCCGACGTGGTGACCGACGAGGCGGGAGGCGTGCGGCTCGACACCCTCTTCATCGACGAGGGCTTCGGCAGCCTCGACGACCAGACCCTCGACGAGGTGCTCGACGTCCTCGACTCGCTGCGTGAACGGGACCGCAGCGTCGGCATCGTCAGCCACGTCGGCGACCTGCGCCGCCGCATCCCCGCGCAACTGGAGGTCGTCAAGGGCCGGAACGGCTCCGAAGTGCGACTACGGGCGGGCGGACCGCTCAGCGACTGATCGGACGGTGCGGAAGGGGCGAGGAGTACACGACGCTCGTCGTCACGGAACCGAGGGCGCCGATCCTTCCCGACACCTCCTCGAGGTGCCTCATGGAGCGGGTCGCCACCTTCAGTACGAAGCAGTCGTCGCCGGTCACATGGTGGGCCTCGAGTATCTCGGGCGTCGCGTCCAGCAGATCGTGGAACGGCTTGTAGTTGCCGTTCGGATAGCGCAGCCGCACGAACGCGAGAACCGGCAGCCCGAGCCGCTCCCGGTCCACGACGGCCGAGTACCCCTGGATGACGCCCGCCTCCTCTAGCCTCCGCACGCGCTCCGTGACGGCGCTCGCCGACATGGAGACGGCCTTGGCCAGTTCGGTGAAGCCGGCCCTGCCCCGGGTCTGCAGGAGCTGGAGAATGCGCCAGTCGGTGGCGTCCGGTGAATACGCGGTCATGCCCCACAGACAACAGGGGAATCTCCGGCCGATCAACCCGTGTGCCGGGAATTCCTGCTTCCCGGCCGCGGTCGCCGGCCGTAGATTTCCGGACATGACGACGACACAGAGCGACACCACCGCGGCGCGGGCCGCCAACCCCGTCCTGCGGGTCCCGCCCGCCTCCCCGGCCGCAGCGGCGGCCCACTTCGCCGCGAGCCTGGCCTTCCACGCCGATGTCTCCGACGTCGCCGCCGCGCTCGCCGCCGGGGACCCCGGATTCGTGCTCCTCGACTCGCGCTCCACCGAGTCCTGGGACCAGGGCCACGTCCCGGGCGCCGTGCACCTGCCGACCGCCCTCCTCCCCGAACAGGCCGGACAACTCCTCGACAAGGCCGTCCCGGTCGTCACCTACTGCTGGGGCCCCGGCTGCAATGGAGCGACCCGCGCCGCGCTCGCTCTGGCCGAACTGGGCTTCCAGGTCAAGGAGATGCTCGGCGGCTTCGAGTACTGGGCCAGGGAGGGCTTCGCGTACGACACCTGGCAGGGCCGCACCACCCGCGACGCCGACCCGCTCACCGCCCCCGTCGACGCGGACGACTGCGGCTGCTGAGCCCGGCCCCGGGGTCGCCGCGTGCGGGACCGGCCGCGGTCAGCGGCGTCCGGGGGCATGACTCGGGTACGCCGGAAAACCCGCCACGGGATGACCTTGGACGTCTGCCGTCCCGGGCCTCTCGCGTCGCTCAGCCGCCGGGAGCCGGGGCAGCTCCTTGGGGAAGGCCCGCGACTCCTGGCAGTCGACAGCCTTGTACGTGTGGCGGGCGAGCTGGTAGGCGAAGTCGACGATGACCTGTCGCAACTCGTCGCCTTGGACGCGGGTCTCCCCGATGGTCCGGGCGTCGACGGTCAGCGCGTAGGCGTTCAGCGCCTCGCCCCGCTTCTTGCCGGGCGGGGTGCACGGGACGTACACGTACGCGTGGTCCGGGTGCGCCACGGCTCTGATGTCGCCGGACGACACATCGACCGGGTCCACGACGTGCCCCTGCTCCGCGTAGTGGTCACGCCACGGGCCGGGAGCCGCGTCACGGGACTCCACCTCTCCCGAGATGACGGAGCCACCGCTGGTGCGTACGTAACAGCCGAAGAAGAAGTTTCCGTCCGACCGGTTCTGCCGGAGTTTCCCCCGCTCCTCGGCCGAACGAGCCGAGGGCAGAGCACGCGCCGCCGTCTCCCGGTCCGCCGCACCGTCGCACGGCCGGGGCGGCAGCCGGTCGATCCCCTTGGTGAAGATCTCCAGGTACCCCAATACCGCCGCGATCACCACCAGGCAGCCGATTCCTGTGGTGACGATGTTCTTCTTTCGACGTGCCAGCATGAGGCTTCCCATATCCACTCAGAAATTACGCGGCCGGCCGGGCATGGGAGTCCTCCAGCATGCCGTCACTGTCGGTCCACCCTTCCTGAAGGGCCACGCGGATCATGTTTCGCGTGGCATCTTCTGTCAGTTCCTCGGAACCGTGCTCGCCGATGGCGTCGACGGCGCTCTGCTGTGTCTGCACGTTGGCCGACTCCAGGGAGTCGTTCAGCTGCCCTCCACTGTCGTACAGGGCATGGTCCAGCGCGCCGTCGATCTCCTGCGCGTCGATGAGGCGGTCGACGGACATACCGGCGATTCCGCCGAAGAAGCCGCTGGCCGCGGCAGCGGTCGCGGCCACCGCCGGTGCCGTTCCCACGAGGGCGACGGTGCCCACGCCGACACCGGCGGCGAGGATGGACTTGACGACATCGCCCTTGGTCTTGAGGGCCGTGTTCGCGTCCTTCTCGGCCTCCAGGTCGCCGGCGATCTTGGCGTCAGCGACCGAATGTCCGACGATGCCCTCGATGATGCCGGCGTTCCTGGCGATGGCCTTGACCGCGTCCTCCGTCTTTCCGTCGAACATCTCCGGCCGGGCGATGTGCGCTTCCAGGGAACTCCCCGTGTAGACGCTCTCCCCGACGATGATCGCGGCGCGGCCCACGGGGTCCCTGGCCGTCTCGTACAGGAACCGTGTGACATCCAGCTTGTCGAGCCCATCGGGATCCTGACTGTTGGTCCAGAAGATCGACTCGGCTCCCTTGCCGGAGACCGACAGGCTGATCTCGGGCATGTAGGCGGCCGCCATGTCGCCGAAGCTCTCGCCCGTGGCCTTGTTCACCAGATCGGCGCCGGTCTCCGGCTGCGCGACCGCGTGCATGACCTGCTGCATCAGTGCGACCTGCTCCCTGCTGTGCGGCCGGATGTCGGTGGTTTTCTCACCGTCCCCGTAGCCCGTCACCGCCGCCTCGAGGGCGTGTGCCACCGAACCGTCGCGGTCGGTGTACCGGGTGCTCTCCAGCATGTGCTCGAAGACCTTCTTGTCGTCGAAGGTCTCCAGTGCGGCCTCGGGGTTGTGCGACAGGGCCTTCATGTAGCCGATCAGCGGGTCGCGGCCGTCGTCGCGGCCGAAGACGAGGTCCGTGACGTTTCCGGACTTCCAGAGATCGTTGGTGCCCATGCCGACGCTGCCGGCCGGTGCCATGTCCATCTTCAGGAGCTTCTTGCCGTAGGCGTCGAGGAACTCGGCGTCGTACTTGCCGTGGTGCATCAGGCTGCTCATGACCTGGTAGCCCAAGGCGCCGTGCGGCCTCATCGGATCCGAGGGGTTGGCCCGGAAGGCCGTGGTCGCCTCGTCGAGGACCTTCTTCTTCCAGTCCTGCATGCCGTCCGCGTCGGACAGCGTGGCCGTGGCGAGCGTCATGCTCAGGTCCTTCTGGATGCTCTGGAGCTGCTTGAGCTCCTCGCCCCTCGCGCCCGCGTGGATCTCGGCGAGGTCGTTCCAGAACTGCAGGGTCTCCTTGCCGCCCAGTTCGGCGGCGAACTGGGCGGCGAAGAGCTCGTCGTTCTTGTACTTGGCCATGGTCCGCTGGAACTCGGCGAGCTCCTCGGGCGACATCTTCTTCGCGTCCTTGGCCAGCTTCGCCATGGCGTCGGCCTTCTTCAGCGCGTCGGCGGCGGAGTCGCGGTCGGCGTGCTTGGCACCGGAGAAGCCGTAGTCGGCCTGTTCGGCTATCGCCCGCAGGGCACGGGCGGCGGTGGAGTCGCTTGTCGTGGCCTGGTTGAGGAGAACCTGGATCCTGTCCCTGAGGGCCGTGGCCTTCTCCTCGGTGCCAGGAGGCTCGGGGTGCACGGCCGCGATGATGCGGAAGGTGCCACCCACTTCGCCGTAGACCGAGAGCCTGTCCTTCTCGAAGCCGTCGTCCAGGGCCTGCTTGAGCTTGTCCCGGTAGTCGACGAGCTCGTCGTGCGTGTCCTTGAGGATGTTGTGAATGGAGGTCGCCTGGGTGACGGCGTCCGAGAACTCACCGGCCGACTTGGAGATGAACTCGCGCGAGACGGTGGCATTGACTCCGGCCCAGTTGGCCCTGTCGGCCTTGGCCTTCATGTCGTCGCGCGCCCGCTTCTCCAGTTCCTTCAGGTTCTTGACGACCTTGCCCCAGTCGCTGATCGCCGTGTTCAGTAGCGAGAAGTTGCCGTGGCGGAGTGCGTCGAGGTGCATCAGCGCTTCGTTCCCTCGTCAAAACCCTTGTCCAGGGTGGCGATGCTGCTGACCGTGGACGCGATGTGGTACTCGTCGCCCGCGTGGGCCTTCTTCGTGAAGTCCATGTGATTCGAGATGTGAGCACAGGCGTCGAGCAGGGTGGTCAGCGACTTCTCCCACCGCTCCTGGACCACGTCCAGGGCGCCTCCGAGCTCGAACTCCTGTGTCTTGAGGTCCTTGGCGGCGGCCTGGCTGCTGGACCATGCGTCGCGGCCGTCGCGGCCGAGGTCCGTGAACAGCTTGAACGCGGCGTCGCCGACCGCGGCCAGGTCCCGCTGGCTGACCTTGAGGTCACCCTGCTGCCCGCCGCCACCACTTTCGCTCGGCACCTGGTTCAGCTGCATGTGCGAGGAGCTTCGGCTGCTGGCGTCGGTCTTCAACCGCTCCCATTCGTCCCACGCCATCTGGCGGCTTCCTTTCCCCCGTACGGACAAACAAAGATCGACGTTCCACTCGAGAATCCGAAAGGCATCCGGGACACGTCAAAGATCGACTCTACACAGGGTGTTGAGGCCCACAGCCGAGCAACCGGTCCCGATCCGGGGCGCCGATCCGTACGCCGGGCCGAGGAGTGGTCGTGCGGGCACCGGTCTGGCACTCGCGTGTTCCCGGCCGGTGGGGGATGCCGGACGATCCGGCGCGCCTGATCGCCTGGCCGGCCACGGACGAGGCGGAGCGGGTCACCGGCCAGGTCACCGACTCGGAGGGCGGCTTCCGCCGCTGACGGGGCGGGAGCGGGTGGCGTGTTGGCGTGGGTGGCCGCTGCGCGGGGCCGTTCCCAATCCCCGCCCATTCCCGTGACCGGGCTCCGCCCGGACTTGCCCACCGCGCTCAGCGCGGTGTTTCGGGGGCGTCGCCCCCGGACCCCCGCGCCTCGATCGCCCGCGAGGCCGACACGGTCAGTCCGGCCGGTGTTTGAGGCCACCGCGCGAAGCGCGGTACGGGGTCCGGGGCTTGCCCCGGTTCCGGGAAAGGGGCGGGGAGGGAACAGGACCGCCGCAGGCGCCACCCGCCCGGGGCCGGAGCGCACCCGCACCCGCCTCCCGTCACCCCGCCCTCACAGCCGCGACAGCTCCTCCACCAGGTCGTCCAGCCCCAGCGAACCCTGCGACAGCGCCGCCATGTGCCACGCCTTCGCGTCGAACGCGTCCCCGTGCGCCCGCCGCGCGTTCTCGCGGCCCAGGAGCCACGCCCGCTCGCCGAGTTTGTAGCCGATCGCCTGCGCCGGCATCGACAGGTAGCGGGTCAGCTCGCTCTCGACGAAGTCCGCCGGCCGCCCGCTGTGCATGCCGAAGAACTCCTGCGCCAGCTCCGGCGTCCACCGCTCGCCCGGGTGGAACGGCGACTCGGCGGGGATCTCCAGCTCCAGGTGCATACCGATGTCGACGATCACCCGGCAGGCCCGCATCATCTGCGCGTCGAGGTAGCCGAGGCGGCGCTCCGCGTCGTGCAGGAAGCCCAGTTCGTCCATCAGGCGCTCCGCGTACAGGGCCCAGCCCTCCGCGTTGGCGCTGACCTGGCCGACCGATGCCTGGTAGCGGGAGAGCTGGTCGGCGACGTGGGTCCACTGGGCGATCTGGAGATGGTGGCCGGGGACGCCCTCGTGGTACCAGGTGGACACCAGGTCGTACACGGGAAAGCGCGTCTCGCCCATGGTCGGCAGCCAGGTGCGGCCGGGCCGTGAGAAGTCTTCCGACGGACCGGTGTAGTACGGCGCGGCGGCCCCTCCGGGCGGGGCGATGCGGGACTCCACCTTCCGTACCCGCTCGGCGAGTTCGAAGTGCGTGCCGTCGAGCGCGTCGATCGCCTCGTCCATCAGCCGCTGGAGCCAGTCCCGCACCTCGTCCACACCCTCGATGTGCTCACCGTGCACGTCGAGATGGGCCAGGGCCTCCCACGGGCCTGCTCCCGGGAGGATCTTCTCCGCTTCCTTCTTCATCTCGTCGAGCAGCCGGTGGTACTCGGACCAGCCGTACGCGTACGCCTCGTCCAGGTCGAGGTCGGTGCCGTTGAAGTAGCGGGACCAGCGTGCGTAGCGTTCGCGGCCCACCGTGTCCGGGGCGCCGGCCACGGCGGGTGCGTACACGTCGCGCATCCAGTCGCGCAGTTCGGCCACGGACCGGGTCGCCTCACCGGCCGCGACGTCCAGTTCCACCCGCAGGGATGCGGGCCCGTCGGCCGCGAACCCCTCGAAAAAGCCGCGCCCGGTGCCGCCGCCGCTCCACTCCGTCAGCTGCTCGATGAAGGTGGCCGTGGGGCGCGGGCCGCCGAGGAGCTTCTTCTCGAGCCCGAGGGCGAGCGATTCCCGGTAGCCCTTCAGCGCGCGCGGGACTGCCCGCAGCCGTTCGGCGATCGCTGCCCAGTCCTCCTCGGTCTCCGCCGGGGTGACGGTGAAGACCTCGCGCACCGTGTGGGCGGGGGAGTGGATGTTGCTGACAGCGCGCAGGCTCTCCTCGGCGTCGTGGACGGCGAGTTCGGCGGTGAGCCGCTCCCGCAGCAGCCGTCCGCAGCGGCGCTCGGCGTCGCTGTCGGCGCCCGGCGACTTCTCCGCGTCGTCGAGCCTGGCCAGCGTTTCGCGGGCGAGCCGGGCGACCGCGTTCTGTCCGGCCGGCGAGTAGTCGGGGAGGAGCCCGGAACTCTCCTTGATCCCCAGGTAGGTACCGAGGACCGGGTCAAGCTCGATGAGTGCGTCGACATAGGTGTCGGCGACCTGGCGGGGCAGCGCGCTGCTGGAAGTCTCTGACATGCGCCCATCCTCGTACGAACGGAGGCTCCGCGTCACCACCGTGGGGCCCCGGTCGCCTGACTACCGGACGCACCGGCCGGTTCATCCGCCCTCGGTCGCCGCCGGAGGCAGCAGCGGTCCGCACTCCCACTGCTGGAAGATCAACCGCGTCTCCACCCGGGCCACTTCGCGCTGTGACGTGAACTCGTCGATCACCAGCCGCTGCAGATCCGCCATGTCGGTGACCGCGACGTGGACGAGATAGTCGTCCGGACCGGTGAGATGGAACAACGCCAGCGACTCCGGCAGCGCGCGGATGCGTTCGACGAACGGTCCGATCAGTTCCCGCCGGTGCGGCCGCACCTGCACCGACAGCAGTGCCTGCAGCCCGCGGCCCAGCCGTGCGGGGTCGAGAGCGAGCCGGTGGCCGAGGATGACACCGGAGCGGCGCAGCCTCGCGACCCGGTCCAGGCAGGTCGAAGGGGCCACACCGACCTCCGCCGCGAGGTCGCGGTAGGTGGTCCGGGCGTCGTTCTGGAGCAGGCGGAGAATCTGGAGGTCGATCGGGTCCAGTGCGACAGAATCAGCCATCTGCCGAACGTAGCACGGTGAAGAATCGCTACCTCCCGGTAACTGTTCACAGTGCGGCCATGGAGAACGCAGCTTCGGCCACGCCCGCGACCCGGGCCCTGGCCACCGATGCCGTGCACGCCGGCCGCGAGGATCTCGTCGAGCTCGGCGTGCACGCCCCGCCGCTCGACCTGTCGACCACCTACCCGTCGCACGACGCCGCCGGTGAGGCGGCGCGCATCGACGCGTTCGCCACCACCGGAGCACGGCCGGACGGGCCGCCCGTCTACGCGCGGCTGGACAACCCCACCACCGCCCGCTTCGAGACTGCGCTCGCCAAGCTCGAGGGCACCGAGAGCGCCGTCGCCTTCGCCAGCGGCATGGCGGCCCTGACCGCCGTGCTGCTGGTGCGTGCGAGCACGGGCCTGCGCCACATCGTCGCCGTCCGGCCGTTGTACGGCTGCAGCGACCATCTGCTGAACGCCGGACTGCTCGGCACCGAGGTCACCTGGACCGACCCGGCCGGCATCGCGGACGCCCTCCGGCCCGACACCGGCCTGGTCATGGTCGAGACTCCGGCCAACCCGACGCTCGCCGAGGTCGACCTGAAGGCCGTACGGCATGCCTGCGGCTCGGTGCCGCTGCTCGTCGACAACACCTTCGCCACCCCGGTGCTCCAGCGCCCCGCCGAGGAGGGCGCGCGGCTGGTCATGCACAGCGCGACCAAGTACCTCGGCGGTCACGGCGACGTCATGGGTGGCGTCGTCGCCTGCGACGAGGAGTTCGCCCGCAAGCTGCGCCAGGTGCGCTTCGCGACCGGCGGCGTGCTCCACCCGATGGCCGGATACCTGCTGCTGCGCGGGCTGTCCACGTTGCCGGTACGGGTCAGGGCCGCCTCCACCACCGCCGCCGACCTTGCCCGCAGGCTCTCCACCGACCCTCGCGTGGCCCGTGTCCACTACCCGAGCATCGGCGGCGCGATGGTCTCCTTCGAGGTGTACGGGAATCCGCACGATGTGATCGCCGGCGTACGGCTCATCACGCCAGCGGTGAGCCTCGGCAGCGTCGACACCCTGATCCAGCACCCGGCCTCCATCAGCCACCGCATCGTGGACGCCGGCGACCGGCGTTCCGCAGGGGTCAGCGACCGGCTGCTGAGGATGTCGGTCGGCCTCGAGGACGTCGAGGACCTGTGGCGAGACCTGACGGAGGCCCTCAGCGCTCGGCCTGATCGCTCTGCCGCGCCCGGCCGTTCGGCGCTGCCTGCTCAGCCCGCTCGTGAAGGGAACGCGGAGGGACGGCAGCCGCGTCCAGTCGGGCTGTGACCACCAGGGTCCCCTCCTCGATCTGGTAGTCCAGCGGCAGGCCGAGGCCGCGCATGGCGGCGACCATCGCGGTGTTCGACGCCTGAGTGACGGCGTAGACGTGCTCGCAGCCCGCCTCGGCCGCCATCCCCACCAGGCGTTCGAGCAGCATCGAGCCGATGCCCCGGCGCTGCCAGGTGTCCTCGACGAGCAGCGCGACTTCGGTCTCGTCCCCGTCCCACAGCAGATGGCCCAGGGCGACCAGCCGCCCGGAGGTCGTCTCCACTGCGAGGGTGCGGCCGAAGCGCGGGCTCAGCAGGTGGTTCAGATAGCGGTCCGCGTCCTGGACCGGGCCGTGGTAGCGCAGGGCGAGCGTCCGGGCGGAGCACCGCTCGTGCATGGCGAGCGCCGCGTCGACGTCGCCCTGGTCCGCGCGGCGCACGGTGATCTCGTTGCCCTCGGGGAGGGTGAGGACGTCCTGGCTGCGCGGGACGCGCGGGCCGAGGCGCGCGTCCAGCTCGACGAGGGCCCGGGCGCGGGCGAACTCGGTCGGGGTGAACGGCAGATAGGCGCGCTCGACGGTGATCGCACCGCCGTTCGGGTCGCGCAGCCGCATCACGGTCTCCTCCAGAACTCCCTCGACCGGGGGCGTCTCGCCGGTGGGGCGGCCCGTCGGCGAGACGGCCGGGCGGGAGCGGATGGTGCACCGGCCGAGCAGCTGCCGCAGCGCCAGCGGCAGTTCCGCCGCGTCGAGCGCGGTACGGGTGGCGAGCCCCAGTACCCGGGTGGGGGTGTCGACGAGGTCGTGCGCGTCGGCCCGCTCCGTCCAGGTGCCGCTGCCGCCGGCCGCGGCGACCTCGCGGGCCAGCTCCTGCGCCTGGAGCGAGGCGGGAGCGCGCAGCAGGAACTCGTCGACGGTGCAGTCGGCCAGCGGGTGGGTCTGCAGCGTAAGGATGTCGACGTCGAGCCGGGCCAGGGCGCCGCACAGCGCGGCGAGGCTGCCGGGGGTGTCCCGGACGGTGGTGCGCATCCGCCAGAGCGTGGTCTCACGGGGGCCGTCGGGTTCGGTGCCCGGGGCACCGGTGGCGGTGCCCGCCGTCGCCCCCGTGGGCGGTGCGTTGCTGTGGCGCCGTGCCCACCATGTGTGGAAGGCGGCCGTCGCGGCGAGCGTCACGGCGGACGCCACGAGCAGGAACGGCCCGTCGGGTGTGTGGCCGATCAGTTTGGCGATGGTGTCGGCGACCGCGACCGCGGTGAACATGGCGGCCAGTTCGACGAGGTCCCGCCGCCAGTGGTGCGGACGGCGGGCACTCTTCGCGGAAGTCACATCTGTCATGGCCTCACTGTGACCTACCGGTGTTGCGTGATCACGAACGCTTTGTGACTGATGGGTTAAGAGCCGATCTGGAGCACTATCGGCTGTTATTGACCGTTTCTGGTGCGGAGTGTTCGCTTCCATGCTGCAAGGCTGACAGAGCACTCCGCCCGGCGACGGCTCCGGCCGCCCCTACGGCCGGGACCGTACCGTCACTGGCCGACGAGCCCCGGCTGGAGCGTCCGGCTGAACAGAACCGTTCCGCCCTCGGCACTCGAGCTGCCGGACGCAGCGACCTCCCCAATGGCCGGACGAACCGCTGCCCGACCCGGCGTACCCGGCGTACTGCCTCACCTGCCCTTCAGCCCGTGGTTCTTCTCCGCCCCGGTGGCGGCCTTGCCGATGAAGAGGGCGTGGGCGCCGTCGACCCACGTGAGCGCCGGTTCCCCGGGCGGGACGGACCGGTCGCGTCGCCTGCGCCGTCCTGCAGCGCCGGCCGTCACGAAGCGAGGCGGGCCGAGTTGCTGCCTCGGCACCACGTAAACGCCTCCCTCGTCGGGCACGTAGGAGCCGGGCAGCCCCTCGAACGGGCCGCCTGCGGAACGAACTGGCGAACTCCGGCTGGGCCGGGGCCCCGACCGAGCGCCGCGAAACACTCCGGTCGCGCCTTGCCGCCGAGACGGCGGACCCGGACGTCGAGAAGACCCCCACCGACGCCGCGCACCAGCCCGAGAAGAAGGAAGCCGCACCCGTGACGGCCGTCGCGAAGCCCCCGACGCACAGGCCGTGACCACGAAGGAGGGCTTCCTGCGCGCTCTGGAGACCTCGGCGGTCGCCGACCGCAGGTGCGGGAAGCACGAGGCGGTGCGCCACGCGCTGATGCCGGAGCTGCTGTGGGCCGTGGCGCACCCGGGCGGGCTGGGGCGGTGCCGATATGAGGACCGCCCTCGGAGGCCGCGAGCAGTGACCCCGTGACCGGTGTCGCCACCGTGACGGCCCCGGTCCGGTGCCCCTCACCGGGCCGGGGGCGTCAGGCGCTGCCGTCCAGCAGCACGCGGGCCACCAGGGCCGGGTCGTCGTTCATGGGGACGTGGCCGCAGCCGGGCAGCCTGACGAGACGGGCGCCGGGGATGACGTGCTTGGCGCGTACGCCCTGACGGCGCAGCAGCAGTCGGTCCTTGGTGCCCCAGGCGATGGTGACCGGAAGGCCGCGGACGTCGTCGGTGAAGAGCACCCTGCCCCCGGCCGCGAGCGTCTCGTGGAAGCCGGTGGCACCTCGCAGGGCGCGCGTCTCGGCCACGGCGGCCTCGGGCGAACGGCGTCCGGGCCGCGCGTAGATGGTGCTCACGAGCGCCGTACGCCCCGCCGCCGACCGGGACAGCCGCTCGATCACCGGCAGCGGCACGGTCTGCGCACCCAGACGCATCGCGCGCAGGGTGGTGAAGGCGTAGCGCCGCTCCGCCTCCGACCAGAAGCCCGCCGGGGAGAGCGCGGTCACCGAGCGGACCAGTTTCCCGCGGCCCAACTCCAGGGCGAGCAGCCCGCCGAGGGAGTTCCCGGCGACATGGGGCCGTGCGATGCCGAGTTCGTCGCAGAAGGCGCTGAGTACCGCCGACACCGTGCCCAGGTCGTACGGGACGCCGTCCGGCAGCGGCGCCGACTCGCCGAACCCCGGCAGATCGACGGCCACGACGTCGCGGTCGGCGGCGAGTATGTCCATCACCGGCTCCCATGCCTGCCAATGGTGGCCGATGCCGTGCAGGAGCAGCAGAGGTTCGCCGGTGCCTCTGCGCTCGAAGGTGACGGACAGCGTGCGGCTGCCCCCGGTGGTCCCCACGGCGAACGAGATCTCTGCGGCCATGCTGCACGCTCCCCTTGCACTGCTTGCACTGCGCTGTTGCAGACAGGCTGTCAGTAACAATTACCGCTCAGTAGATTCGAGTTCAAGGGGCAGGGGCCGGTACGCGCCCCTGATGTGCTGTGCGCCGCGCCGGAACGTGCTGGACGGCCGGTGCCCCGTCGGCCGGGATCGAGGAGTGGCAACGGACACCGGGATCGAGGTCTTCAAAGAACACCGGCCCCTCCTGACCGGCGTCGCCTACCGCATGCTCGGCCGGATCGCCGACGGAGGACGCGGTGCGGGAAGCCTGGCTGTGCGCTGGTCGGCCCGGGCCCGCGACGACGTACGGGAGCCACGCGGCCATCTCGTACGGGACCACCACGCGCCTCGCGATCGACCGGCTGTGGCACGTCCGGTCCCGTCGCGACTCGTACGTCGGCCCCCGACTGCCGGAGCCCATGGCCACCCACTTCGGCCCGTCCGTCCCCGACACCGCCGAACAGGCCGTGCTCGCCGACTCCGTGTCGCTCACCGTCCTCGTGGTCCTCGAGTCCCTCTCGCCGCCGGAGCGCGCGGTGTCCGTGCTGCGCGAGGCGTTCGGCTTCCCGTACGCCGAGATCGCGACCACGCTCGACCGGTCGGAGGCGGCCGTGCGACAGTCGGCCGGACGGGCGCGCAAACACGAGGACGAGCGCAGACACCGGTACGACGTGGACCCCGCCGAATGCCGTGATCTCACCGGACGGTTCCTGTCCGCCGCCATCGGAGGCGACCTGCACGGGCTGCTCTGCCTGCTCGCCCCGGATGTACGACCGGTCGGCGACGGGGGCGGGACGCCCAAGGCGCCGCTGCGCGTCACCGAGAGCGCGGACAAGGCCGGCCGCTTCCTCGTCGCCGTGTCGCAGGAGCCGATTCCGGACGCGGAGGTCCGCCTCGTCGAACTCAACGGAGCGCTCGCCCTGATCGTCCTTTCGGGGGCAAGCCGGACACCGTCCTGCAGGTGGAGGTACTGGACGGACGCATCCCATGCGTCTGTGTCATCAGAAACCCCGACAAGCTGACTTCTCTCGCTCCGCCCGGCACCCCTGACCCCACCGTCGCCGCACGCAGAACCCCGTGACCGTATCCGGCCTTGGGGTCTTGTGCTGTGGGCGGCGGGCTCAGTACGAAGACCGCGTGAACGCTGAGCGAATCCGCTCCGCTTCACAGCGTGACATCGATGGGATTGGTCTTGACCAAGGGGGAGGCCCGTCCTATGGTCGCAGAGATAGTGCAGGAAGCTTTAATAAACAAGGGCGCGGAAAAACAGCCGCCGGTACGGCGATCGTGGAGGATCAGGGTGGGGACCACGCAGCTGGAATCGGTGCCGGAGCCCAAGTACTGGCACCTCAAGACCGTGCTCGCCGAAGCGCTGGACACCGACTTCACTGTAGGCGAGATCCTGCCGAACGAACGGGACCTCGCCGCACGCTTCGGAGTCGCCCGCGCCACTCTCCGGCAGGCGCTCGAACAGCTCGAACTCGAAGGCCGTCTGCAGCGCCGCCGCGGTGTCGGCACGACCGTCGCCCCGCCGCGGGTGGGCGTCGACGTCACCACCTCCCGCCAGGACTGGCCCGGCACCGGCAACGACGCCTGGCAGGCCGCGGAATGCACCGTGGCCGTGCCGTCGGCGGCCGTCGCCCGACTGCTCGACACGGAGACCGACGAAGCGGTCCACACGGTGCGCCGGCTCCGGAAGAGCCATGGCCAGCCCGTCGCCGCCGAGCTGCTCTACGTGCCGTCCGCCTCCGTCCCCGACCTTCCCGCGATCGAGGCACCGTCAGGACCCGCGCTGGCCCGCAGCGTTCTGCGCGAGCTGCAGCGCCTCGGTCTGGAGGGCCAGGACCGCGCTGTCGAGCTGGGGTCCGCGGGCGCCGTCGACGCCAAGGAACTGGACCGCCTGCCGGGTGCGCCCGTCCTCGTCGTCACGACGCGGTACTTCTCCGAGGGCCGCACCGCCGCGGTGTCCGTCGCCACGTACCGCGCCGACACCTGCCGGCTGACCTTCGGAGGGGACGTCGAGATCAGCCACCACGACCAGGAGCGCCACGCGTCCTGACACGACCGGCGCGCGCCGCGTCCTGACGCGACGAACACCAGGGTCCTGACGGCGAGGAGCTTCGCGTTCCGATGCGGCGAACACCCGGGTCCTGACGCGAGGAGCCCAGGTCCCTGCGCGGTGAGCCGCCGTCCGGCCAGCCGCGCCAGGGGGTGCCCGCGGCGTTCGCCGTCCTCTTGCGAGCCGCCGCGTCCGGCGTGTCGAGGTGTGCGTCGCAGCCCTCGTCCGGCCGAGCCGCCGCACTGCTCAGCGGCGGGCCGTCACCGTCCCTTCCACGGCGAAGAGCTGCTCCTCCACATGGTCCAGCGCCAGCCGCAGCGCCCCGGTCGCCACGGCCGCCTCACCCAGCAGGGACAGCGTCACCCGAGGCGGCCGGAGGCAGTAGCGCGACAACTCGTCACGCAGCGGCGGCAGCACGCCGTCCAGCCCGGCCGCCCAGCCGCCGATCACCACCAGCTCCGGATCCAGCGCCAGTACGAGCGCCGCCACATCGTGGACCAGGCGCGTGTTGAACCGGTCGACGGCGGCGCGGGCCCCCTCGTCACCGTCCCTGGCGAGCGCGAAGACGTCCGCCACCGCCTGCTCGTCCAGCGGATGCAGCGGCTCACCGGTCGTCGACAGCAGCTTCTCCGGCGTGTCGTCCCTGCCCAGCAGGTGAAGCGCGCCGATCTCGCCCGCCGCTCCGCCGTAACCGCGGTGCAGCCGCCCGCCGATGAGGGAACCGGCCCCCGGGCTCAGCCCGGCCAGCACGAACACGATGTCGTCGGAGTCCGTCGCCGAACCCTTCCAGTGCTCGGCGACCGCCGCGGCGTTGGCGTCGTTCTCCACCAGCACCGGGCACCGGAACGACCTGCGCAGCCGTTCGCCCAGCGGCAGCCCCGTCCAGCCCGGCAGCGCCGTCGACAGCCGTACGGTCCCGTCGGCCTCGACGATTCCCGGCGATCCGACACCCACCGCGCGCAGACTGCTGCGCGGCACGCCGGTACGCCGGAGCAGATCGGCGACCACCGCCCGCACGCGCTCCAGCCGGTCGTCGGCGCTCGCCTGTTCGGACACCTCCCGCGAACCCGCCCCGATGATGCGGCCGTCCAGACCCGAGAGCAGCGCCGCGATACGGTGGGCACCGATCTCGACCCCCAGCAGGTGGCCTGCCTCCGCACGGAACCTGAAGCGCCGCGCCGGCCGCCCCTGCCGCCGGACCTCCCCCTCGTCCGGACCGGCCTCGACGACCAGACCGGCCTCGATCAGACCCTCGACGACACCCTCCACCGTCGGCCGGGACAGGCCGGTGATCCGGGTCAGGTCGGTGAGTGTGGGGGAGTCGGCACCCCTTAGGGAATGGAGTACCACCGCGGAGTTGATCCGCCGCAGCAGCGATGGATCTCCGCCGGTCAGCCGCCCCACGTGTGTCCTCCCCGTCCGTGCCACCTCTGGCCGGATCGTACTCGTTGCCGCTGTCGTTCCGGGGCACCGGCCCGGGCCGTGGCTCCCGCGGAACGGGTGACGGCGTCCCAACTGTCAGTGCCGGCAGGTTCAATGGGTCCATGACCACGGCACGGCATCTCGCTGCGATCGACCGGCTGCGCGGCCGCTCCTTCCCGGCGCAGCGCGAGCGGTCGCACCTCGGCGACAGCGGCCCGGGGTACCACATCGGCCACCTGCGCATACCGGCGGACGGTCTGGACGCCGCCGACCGGGCGGCAGGCCGGTCACGTGAGCCGTACGAGGCGGAGTGCGAGGCGCTGGTCGCCGCGCTGAGCAGCCGGTGGGGGGAGGGCCAGTGGTTCGCCCTGTGGTCGGTGTTCATCGGGAGCGTCTGCGGGGAGGAGATCGCCCAGCCGTGGGACGAGCTGAGCCACTGCGTCGAGGACCTGCACATATGGCGTGTCGGGAGCCACTGGACGGCTGTCGGGGTCTCCCGCGCGGAAGGCCAGGACGAGTACCGGTTGATCGCCGTCGTCACCGACGTCGATCCACCCTAGGCATCCCACCGGGCCGCGTCCGGTCGGCGATCCCGCATGAGGGGCCGCGTCCGGTCGTGGCCAGATGCTGCGGGGTCGCGAGCTGCCGTACACGCCCGTGGTCTCCCGCACCCGGTCCATGGGGTCGTCGCGGATCGTCCCGGCGCCTCCGCCGAAGCGATCTCCTATGCTGTGCGGGCCAAAGAGGCAGTCCGGCCAGGGGAGTTGTCGGCATGCATGAGGGGGAGTCGTTCCTTGAGACCAAGAAATCGCCTTGCGTTGGGAGCGCGCCCACCAGCGCGCGCCCCCAGGGCAACGCATCACCGAGGGACCATACCGGGGGCGGCAGCCGCGATGCACGCGCTGTGCCTGGGCCTGCTCCTGGCGCTTGTCGTGGGGCTCATCGGATCCGCTCCCGCGACAGCGGTGGCAGCGGCGGCGAACACGCAGAGCGACAGCGGGGAGTACATCCCGCCGACCGATCGCGGCCGTGTTCTCGAGCTGTGGAAGTCGGGCGGGCCCGGCGTGAAGGCGGCCGCGGAGGTCGCCCTGCTCGGGTCGGACGCGGACGTACGCACGTTCCTCGACCACGAGTACGCCGCAGCCCAGCTCAGCGACGACCGCGTATCCACCGTCCAGGTCTTCTCGGCGGGCGGGCGCGCGGTGCGCGCGGCGGCAGAGCAGGCTCTCGCGGGGACGCCCGCGGACCTCGACGCCTTCCTGAAGGACGGCTGGAAGCTGCCGCTGGAGGAGGACCAGCGGGTTCGGGCCGTCCAGATCATGTCCGGCGGCGGGCGGGGGGTGAAGTCGGCCGGCACCAAGGCCATGAACGGCACCATCGAGGACGTGCGGGCGTTCATCGCCGAGGGCCAGTACACCGCGCGCGACGCCGACGACCGGGTCATGACCGTCCAGATCCTCAGCACCGGCGGTCCGGCCGTGCGCGAGGCCGCCAAGGTCGCGCTGAACGGCACGATGTACGACATACGCGAGTTCCTGGAGGTGGGCCAGCACATCGCGCGCGCCCGCGACCAGGAGCTGGCCACCGTCACCGAGCTGGCCGCGCTCGCCGAGGAGGCCGGACGCCAGGCCAAGGTGGAGACGGAAGCGGCCAAGGAGGCGTCGGACCGGGCGATCGCCGCCACCAAACTCGCCAAGGAGGCCGCGCAGACCGCCGCCGCCGAGACCGAGGCGGCCAAGAACGACGCGAAGCGCGCTTCCAACGCCGCAGGCCGGGCCGCGGACGCCGCCGGCGGCGCCGCGAAGGCCGCGCAGCAGGCCATCAGTTCGGCACGCGCGGCCAACACCTCGGCGCGTATCGCCGCCAACGCCGCCTCGCAGGCCGCGTCCGCTGCTGCGGCGGCGGCGCAGGCGGCGTCCCGCGCCCGCAACGCCGCCGCGGCAGCGGCGACCGACGCCACCAAGGCGTCCGCCGCCCGCCAGGCCGCCGAGGGTGCCCGCAAGGCGGCCCAGGGAGCGAAGAAGGCCGCACAGG
>NZ_JBEZKP010000029.1:0-85689 GCF_040706335.1 Streptomyces sp. NPDC048389
CACTGTTGAGTTCTCAAGGAACGGACGCTTCCTTTGTACTCACCCTCAGGCTTCCCTGCGGGCTTTCCTCCGGGCGCTTCCCTTCGGTCTTGCGTTTCCGACTCTATCAGATCTTTCCGATCCGATTTCCTCGGCGCTTTCCGGCCTTTCGACCTTCCGGCGGTTCCGACTCTATCAGACTCTTTCGGGTCTGACTCCCAGTCAGCGGGATTTGCCTTCGCGGCTGCTGGGCCGTTCCGACGCCCAAACTGTAGCGGATTTCTCCGGCGGCTCATAATCGAGCTTTCGAAATGAATTTCGGCATGCCGAAATTCTTCCCGAGTGGGAGATCGTGCTGAGTTTGGTTGCCGCGTTCGCGGCAGGGATGGCTGCCGAAGAACCGTTCCGGCTCTACGACAACTCGAAGTACCTTACGGACCGGAAGGGCCGGTGTCAACCCGCCCCCTCCGCCGCTGCTAGTCCAGGTCGCTGAGGCGTCCGCCGGCGTCCGGCTGGTCGTGCTCGACGCGGCGCAGTACGCGGATCAGCAGCTCTCCGAGGAGTGACCGCTCATCGCCCGAGAGGTCCTGGAGGAGCTCCTCCTCGAAGTTCGTCGCCATACGCATCGCTTCGAGCCACTTGGTGCGGCCTTCGTCCGTCAGCTCGACGATCACCCGCACCCGGTTGCTCTCGTCGCGGTCGCGGGTGACGAGACCTTCACCGGCCATGCGGTCGATGCGGTGGGTCATGGCAGCCGGCGTGAGACCGAGGCGCTTGGCGAGTTCACCGGGGCCCATCCGGTAGGGGGCACCGGACAGCACCAGGGTCTTCAGCACCTCCCACTCGGTGTTGCTGATCCCGAGGTCGGCGACCTGGCGTCCGTACGCGACGTTCATACGGCGGTTGAGTCGGCCGAGAGCCGAGACCACCTTCTCGACCTGCGGATCGAGGTCGCCGAATTCGCGCTGGTAGGCAGCGATCTGCTCGTCGAGGCTCGGCTCCTGCGGGTCGGAGGCCGCGGAGGCCGGGGGGATCTCGGTAGGCATGCGCCGCAGTATGGCACGCCACTGATTGGCTTCGAAGTCCTTCTCTGTGTACTCTTTAATATCTAACTTTAGTTTTGAAGTCTTCAGGCTTCAGTCCTCCGGCCTTACTCCAGTGGCTCCGGTGGACTGCCGCCTCCGTTCTGAAGTGGGTGAGTGTGACCAAGGCGAAGGGTGCAGCGATGCGCCGGATCCAGGCAGGCAACGCGCTGAGTGCGTTCGGGCTCGGCTTCACCGTTCCCTATCTCTACGTCTATGTGGCGCAGGTACGGGGGCTGGGCGCGACGACGGCGGGCGCCGTGCTCGCCGCCTTCGCGATGGCCGCGCTCGTCGCGCTCCCCTTCACCGGCCGGGTCATCGACCGGCGCGGCCCGCTGCCCGTACTGGTGGGTGCCGCACTGCTCGCGTCGGCCGGCGCGGTCGCTCTGGGGCTCTCCGGCAGCATTCCGGCCGTCGTCCTCTCCGCGGCGGTCCTCGGGGCCGGTACGGCGGTGATGCAGCCGGCGCTGGCCACCCTGATCGTCTGGTGCTCGGAGACGGCGACCCGCACCCGCGCCTTCGCCACACAGTTCTTCCTGCAGAACCTGGGGCTCGGTGTCGGTGGCCTGATCGGCGGGCACATCGTCGACGAGAGCAGGCCGGCGAGCTTCACCCTCCTGTTCGGCATCGAGGCCGTCATGTTCCTGGTGCTCGCCGGGATCGCCCTGACCGTGCGGCTCCCCCACTCCCCCGCGCTTTCCGGCCTGCGGCCCTCGCGCGCCGGGGCCGGAACCGCCGGAACCGAGGGAGGGCTGCGGACACTGCTCGGACACCGGGCCATGGTGCAGCTGCTGGTCCTGGGCTTCGTCCTCTTCTTCGCCTGCTACGGCCAGTTCGAATCGGGCCTCGCCGCGTACGGCACGGAGGCCGCCGGGATCGAGCCCTCGACCCTCGGGACGGCGCTGGCCGCGAACACGGCGGTCATCGTGCTCGCCCAGTTCCTGGTGCTGAAGTTCGTGGAGCACCGCAGGCGCAGCCGTGTCATCGCCGCGGTCGGACTCATCTGGGCCGTGGCATGGCTGGCCGCCGGGTACGCGGGGCTCGGGCACGGCAGTCAGGCCATGGCGACCGCCGCGTTCATCTCCACGTACGCGCTCTTCGGTCTCGGGGAGGCGATGCTGTCGCCGACCGTGGCGCCGCTGGTCGCGGATTTGGCGCCGGAGGCCATGGTCGGGCAGTACAACTCCGCGTTCGCCCTGGTCAAGCAGCTCGCGTTGGCGGTCGGCCCGGCCGTGGGCGGGCCGATGGGCGCCGCACTCCACGGCCCGTACATCGTGACGTTCGTGCTGTTCTCGCTCTCGATCACGGTGCTCGCCCTGCGGCTCGGCAAGCGGCTCAGCCCCGTGCAGGACCGCCCGTCGCTCGCGGCCAGGACCCGGGTGGTGGCGGTGCACAAGCCCGAGGACGCCGTCGCTCCGGCCGCCTGACGCCGACGCTCACCGGGCGGCCGGCCGGCCGGGACCGCGGGTCGCCACGGCCTTGTCCCGCTGGGGCAGTGCGAATTCGCACCAGACCGCTTTGCCGCCGCCGGGTGTGCGGCGGCAACCCCAGGACGAGGCGATCGTCGCGATGATGGAGATGCCGCGGCCCGCCTCGTCCTCCGTCTCCGCGCGGCGACGGCGCGGCAGATGGTCGTCGCCGTCCGTCACCTCGACGATCAGCCTCCGGTCGGTACGGCGCAGCCGCAGACGCATGGGTGGGGTGCCGTGCTGGAGCGAGTTGGCGACCAGCTCGCTCACGGCGAGGACACCGAGGTCGTGCAGCTCGGGGGAGAAGCGCCAGGAGGCGAGCACCCCTGTGGCGAAAGCCCGGGCACGCGGCGCCGCCTCGATCCCTCCCAGCAGATCGAGCGCCGCGTTGTGGAACAGCTCGGCGTCCGCCCCATGCCGCGTCGGGTGCTGGAGTACGAGCACGGCGACGTCGTCGTCGTGCTCCGCGGTCACGCCGAGGGCCCGGATCAGCCGGTCGCAGACCACCTGCGGGCTGCCCGTCGCCCCCGCCAGGGCACGCTGGAGCGCGGCGACCCCTTCGTCGATGTCCTCGCCGCGGCGCTCCACCAGACCGTCCGTGTAGAGGACAGCTGTCGAACCGGGCGGCAGGTCGATGGAGCCGGACGTGTGGAGCCAGCCACCGGTACCGAGCGGAGGGCCGGTCGGTTCCGCCGCCGTGCGGACCGTGCCGTCCTCGTCGCGGACCAGGATCGGCAGATGGCCGGCGGACGCGTAGACCAGCCTGCCCTCGTTCGGGTCGTGGACCGCGTAGACGCAGGTGGCGATCTGGCTGGCGTCGATCTCGGCGGCGAGCCCGTCCAGCAGTTGGAGGACCTCGTGCGGCGGGAGGTCCAGGCGGGCGTAGGCACGCACGGCGGTGCGCAGCTGGCCCATGACGGCGGCCGCCCGCACTCCGCGGCCCATGACGTCGCCGATGACCAGCGCCGTACGGCCCGCGCCGAGCGTGATCACGTCGTACCAGTCGCCGCCGACCGCCGCGTCGGTGCCGCCGGGCAGGTAGGTGGCGGCGAACCGCAGGTCGTCGGGCTGCTCCAGCTCCTGGGGCAGCAGCGAACGCTGCAGCGTCACGGCCGTCTCGCGGTGACGCCGCTCGCTGGCCCGCAGCCGCTCCGCGGCGTCCGCGTGGTCGGTGACGTCGGCGGCGAAGATCAGGACGCCGGCCGTTTCGCCGCTTCCGCCGGCCCGCTCCGCGGGCAGGCAGGTGACCGTGTACGAACCTTCCCCGCGCCGGTCGGTCGTCCCGCTCTGGATCCGGCGGGACTTGACCGTACGGGGCTTGCCGCTGCGCAGCACCTGTTCCATCAGGGGCAGCAGGCCGAGCTCGACGAGCTCGGGGCAGACGTCGGCGGCGGCGGCTCCGGCCTGCCGGGGGCCGAAGGCGGCGGCGTAGGCGTCGTTGACGTACGCGACGCGGTGGTCCGGGCCGTGGACGAGCGCGACCAGCGCGGGCAGACGGCCGAGAATCTCCGCTACGGAGAAGTCCTCCAGCGCGGGGATGTCGTCGAGCGGGGGCTCCGGCCGGCCGTACTCGCCGCGTGCCGCGGGCACGGCGCCCTCGGACCGCTTCGCCGGGGAGAGCCCCTGGTCGGCCCCCCGCGCTGCGGCGCGACGCTGCGTACGGGGGAGCCTGGCGCTCCAACGCGTGAAGTTCACTGACTTTCTAGCCTCAATGGGTTGTTCGCGAAGGGTCACTCTGTGCAGGTGTGAGCCCACCTATGGTCACACGTCCAGTGTGGCCGACCGGACTGACAGTCTTCTTTCCGCAAGGTGCCGAACGGCCGTCAAGTCCCCTTGGGGCCGCCGGAAGCCCCGTCCGGTGATCCGTCGGCCGACTGCTCCTTCGGTTCTTCCTCGGGGCGTGCGGACGGCCCGCCCTCGGGACCGTCGGCCGGTCGTCCGCCGCCCGCCGCGAGCGCGAATTCGGCACGCGGGTGTTCCAGCGACCCGAGGGAGACGATCTCACGCTTGAAGAGACCGGAGAGGGTCCATTCGGCCAACACCCGCGCCTTGCGGTTGAAGGTGGGGACCCGGCTGAGGTGGTAGACGCGGTGCATCAACCACGCCGGATACCCCTTCAGCTTGCGGCCGTAGACGTGCGCGACGCCCTTGTGCAGACCCAGGGACGCGACCGAGCCGGCGTATTTGTGCGCGTATACCCGCATCGGCGCGCCGCGCAGGGAGGCGACGATGTTCTCGGCGAGCACCTTGGTCTGGCGCACGGCGTGCTGGGCGTTCGGCGCGCACTCCGTGCCGGGCTTGTCCGACGTCAGGTCGGGGACCGCCGCCGCGTCACCGGCGGCCCAGGCGTGGTCGACGCCCTCGACGGCGAGCCGGGCGTCGCACCTGAGCCGTCCGCGCTCGTTGAGAGGCAGGTCGGTGGCCGCGAGCACCGGGGCGGGTTTGACGCCCGCCGTCCATACGAGCGTCCGCGTGGGGAAGCGGGAGCCGTCGCTCAGCACGGCGACGCGGTCCTCGCAGGAGTCGAGGCGGGTGTCGAGACGCACGTCGATGTTGCGGGCGCGCAGCTCACGTACGGCGTAACGGCCCATCTGCTCGCCGACCTCGGGAAGGATGCGGCCCTGCGCCTCGACGAGGATCCACTTCAGGTCCTCCGGCTTGATGTTGTGGTAGTAGCGCGAGGTGTAGCGGGCCATGTCCTCGAGTTCGGCGAGGGCTTCGACCCCCGCGTACCCGCCGCCGACGAAGACGAAGGTGAGCGCGGCGTCGCGGATGGCCGGGTCGCGGGTGGACGAGGCGATGTCCATCTGCTCGATGACGTGGTTGCGCAGGCCGATCGCCTCCTCGACCGTCTTGAAGCCGATGCCGAAGTCGGCGAGACCGGGGACGGGAAGGGTGCGGGAGACGGATCCGGGCGCGATGACGAGCTCGTCGTAGCCGATCTCGACGGCTCCGGCGCCCTCCTCCTCGGTCGCGAGTGTGGCGACGGTCGCGGTGCGTTTCGCGTGGTCGACGGACTTGGCCTCGCCGATGACGATCGTGCATCCGCCCAGGACGCGGCGGAGGGGGACCACCACATGGCGCGGTGAGATGGAGTCGGCCGCGGCCTCCGGGAGGAACGGCTGATACGTCATATAAGGGTCGGGGGTGACCACGGTGATCTCGATGTCGCCGCGCGCGAGCTCGGGCTTCAGCTTCCGCTGGAGGCGCAGCGCGGTGTACATCCCGACGTAACCACCGCCGACGACGAGAACGCGCGTGCGCGGCGGGGTGCCGGGGGTCGTGCCCCGGGTGTTTGCAGCCTTCACCATCCCATGAGGCAACGGCCTCAGGAGTTTGTCCACAGGCCCGGCAAATTGTGTGACCGGAAGGCCGTGGCCGCCCGGCCTGTGCCCGAGGCCGGGCAAAAGGGAAGCGGTGCAGGTCAGGCCCGACGGGTGGGCCGGAAGCGGGGGGTGCAATAGGGAGTCTTCCGGCCCTTGCTCCGATCGGGGGGCGCTCCGTGCGGAAGCACCCCCTTCTGAATTGACTCGGGCTCAACTATGTTCGTACCCGGTCGGGGTGTCGGGTACGACATGCCCGGCGGACAGGCGGGGAGGTCTCCGGGGGGAGACCACATGACCGGGGGAACGCTCATGCATATTCAGGATTCGCATTGGCAGACCGCTGTCGCGCCGGCATCGACGGCGGACGGCCATGGGAACGGACGTGGAGCGGGCGGAGCCGGCCGATCGGCTCCGCTGCGGGTGGACGCGCAGCGCAATCTCGAGCATGTACTGCGTGCGGCACGTGAGGTGTTCGGCGAGCTGGGGTACGGCGCGCCGATGGAGGATGTGGCCCGGCGGGCCCGGGTCGGCGTCGGCACGGTGTACCGCCGCTTCCCCAGCAAGGATGTGCTGGTGCGCCGCATAGCCGAGGAGGAGACCTCCCGGCTGACCGAGCAGGCGCGTGCGGCTCTCGGGCAGGAGGAGGAGCCGTGGTCGGCGCTCTCCCGTTTCCTGCGCACCTCTGTGGCGTCCGGAGCGGGACGGCTGCTGCCCCCGCAGGTGCTGCGGGTGGGCGTGGACAGCGAGGAGTCGACGGTCGTCGCGGGCGGCGCAGAAGCGCTGGACGGCCTACGCGCGCCCGAGCAGCGGCCGGTTGCACAGCCGGGGCTGAGGGTCGTGGCGCCCCGGCCCGTTCCGGCGGCGGAGCAGGACGACGCCGGATCGGCCGATCTGCTGGAGGTCGTGGGCCGGCTCGTGGAGCGGGCCCGGGCGGCGGGTGAGCTGCGGGGCGACGTGACCGTGGCCGACGTGCTGCTGGTGATAGCCACGGCGGCTCCGTCGCTGCCGGACCCGGCGCAGCAGGAGGCGGCCTCGGCCCGGTTGCTGGACATTCTGCTGGAGGGGCTGCGGCCGCGTTCGGCGTGAGGCCCCGCGCTCCCGACGTCAACGGACCGTGTCAGCACGGCCGCTCGAGCCGCCCTCTGACGGGTGGTGCGAAGGCCCAGGTCCCATGGAAGCCGCCCCGGACGGGTGGTTGCCCCACGGAGAGGTACGGCGTACAGCCGCGCTGTGGCACGCTTGCCCGGTGTTCGGGTCTGTAGGTGCTGACGGGGGCTTCCGCGATGAGCGGTGACGGGCAGGGTGAGTCGCTCGGCGGTGCGGCCGGGACAGGGTCGGACGGGCTGTCCGCCTCCCAGGTGCCGAGTCAGGGTGGCCACGACGGGTCCGGCGTTCCACGGACGGCGTCCGGGGAATCCGCCGGGTCCCCGGAGCGGTACGCGGTACCGCAGCAGCGGGATCCCGGCAGCGGCCACGACTCGGTGCTGCCCCCGCCCCGCGAACTGCCGCCGTCGGACGCCGAGCTCATCCGGCAGATGCGGGACGGCGACGACGGCGCGTACGAGGAGCTGTTCCACCGCCACTCGGACGCCGTCCGGCGGTACGCCCGGACCTGCTGCCGGGACGCCGACACCGCCGACGACCTGACCGCGGAGGTGTTCGCGCGGACGCTGCAGGCGGTCCGCAACGGCGCCGGGCCGGAGCAGGCCGTACGGGCCTACCTGCTCACCACGGTCCGCCGCGTCGCCGCGACGTGGATGAAGTCCGCGAAGCGCGAGCAACTGGTCGAGGACTTCGCGGTGTTCGCCGCGGAGGCGGCCCGCACCGCGGACGCGTCCAACGAGGACACCCTCGAGCTGGGCGCGGACGTACGGGCGATGCACGAGGCAGAGCAGTCGCTCGCCATGCAGGCGTTCCGGTCGCTCCCTGAGCGCTGGCAGGCGGTGCTGTGGCACACCACGGTCGAGGAGGAGTCCCCGAGCGAGGTCGCACCCCTCTTCGGGCTCACCGCGAACGCGACCGCGGTACTGGCGAGCCGGGCCCGCGAGGGGCTCAAGCAGGCGTATCTCCAGGCCCATGTGAGCACCTCGCTCACCACAGGCGGCGACTGCGCGCGGTACGCGGACCGGCTGGGCGCGTACGCCCGCGGAGGTCTGCGGATACGGGCGGAGCGCGGGCTGCGCAAGCACTTGGACGAGTGCGTCAGGTGCCGGCTCGCCGCCGGCGAACTGGCACATGTCAATGCGGGTATCCCTGCGCTGCTGCCGATCGCGGTGATCGGCTGGTTCGCCGCCGGGTACTCCCTCAAGGCCGCGGGGATCGTGGCCGGCGGAGCCGCGGGTGCGGCAGGGGCCGGAGCCGCCGCGGCCGCCACCGGTGGCGCGTCGGCCTCCGGCGGGACGGCGGGAGGTGCCGCCGAGGGGTTGGGGGCATCGGCGAAGGCCGGCATCGCGGCCGGCGCCGCTGTCGCGGTGACCGCCGGTCTCGTCTGGGCCCTGGCGGGCGGCCCCGCGCCGGCCCCGGAGCCGGTCGCCAAGCCTCCGGTGGCCCAGCCCGTGGTGCCGCCACCGCCACCGCCACCGCCCACCCCGGCTCCTCCGCCGCCACCGCCACCGGCGCCGCCGCCACCACCGGAGCCGGAGCCGGAGCCGCCCGTGGTACGGGTGGCGGCGAAGCCGACCCCGGCTCCGCCCCCGAAGCCCACGCCGCCGAAACCGTCACCGACGCCGGAACCGTCGACGCCTCCACCGGCCCCCACACCGCCCCCGGCTCCCACGCCCACTCCGCCGCCACCGGCGCCCGAGGTCTACCGGGTGAACCGCCTGCAGTACGGGACCTTCGGCGACGGGACGGTCCCCGAGGTGCGCCTGGGCGAGAGCGGTTGGGTCTGGCAGCGCTCGGGCATGGCCATCGGCGGCGAGCGGTACCCCCACGGCGTCACCGCGCACGCCGCATCGTCCATCACGATCGACCTCAACCGCCGGTGCACCGCCTACGACGCCGTCGCCGGCATCGACGACCTGACACGAGGGATGTGGCCGACCGCGGTGCGCTTCTCCGTGTACGGCGACGGGACGCGGTTGTGGCAGTCCCCGGTGGTACGCAGCGGGGAGCCGGCCATGCCCGTCCATGTGCCGCTCTCCGGCGTACGCACGATCCGCCTGGTGTCGGAGCCGCAGACACCACGGGACCATGTGGCGCTGGCGAACTGGGCGGAGTCGCGCATCAGCTGCACGTAGGCACCGCCGGGGTGCCGCCCCGATCCTCGGGGGCTCCGCCCCGCCCCGCGCCCCCCACGCCGGCGAGGCCGGAACGTGCCGGCCTTGTCGGGGCTCCACCCCGAACCTCCTGCGGTACTGCGCGCAGCGCGGTACCCGGCCGGCGCCCGGCAGTGCGCGCAGCGCGGTACCCGGCCGGGGCACAGCCCGGCATCCTCCCGGAGCGCACACGGAACGCCGGAGCCCGGGGCGAAGTCCCGCTGCACCGCCCGCCCGGCGGCAACCAGGCCCCCGGCGAGGTCCGGAGCCAAGCCCCCGGCAACCACGCGCGCAGCACGGTGACAGGCCCGGCACAGCCCGGAACGCACCGCCCGGACGCGGTACCGGGTCCGGAGCCAAGCCCCCGGCAACCACGCCCCGTGGATCCTGGGCGAAGCCCCGGAAACAACCGCGCGAAGCACGGTTCGGGGTCCGGGGCTTGCCTCGGACAGGGACGGGAAGGGAAGGGACAGGAAGGGAATGGGGAGCAGCCCGCCGCAGGCGCCCCCGCGCCCCCGCCCCGCCCGCCCTACGACTGCAGCGTCGGCCTTCGCGGCACGCCGCCCGCCACCGCGCGTTGTCGCGGCGCCGCCGTGCCCGTCCAGCACGTGCCGCGGCGTGAGAGCAGCCGCCGCAGCCACAGCTCGGTCGAGATCAGGTCCGCCAGCCCGTCCAGCGGAACGGGCTCGCCCTCCGACGCCGCGTGCAGCGCCTTGCGGACCACGCGCGCCTCGATCAGGCCCGCGTCCGCGAGCAGCGGTGCCTCGAACAGCGCCAGCAGGTTCGGCAGCGCCGCCCGCAGCCCCGCCCTGGCGGCCGCCGCGGTCGACGCGTGGGTGGGGGAGCCCCAGCCGGGCGGCAGGTCGTGGACGCCCGCGCCCGCGAGGACCGTGCGCAGGACGGCCGCCCGCGCGCCCGGCTGGACGCGCAGCGACTCGGGCAGGTCGCGGCAGGCCCGTACGACCTGGTTGTCGAGGAACGGCGCGTGCAGCCGCTGGCTGCGGATCTCCGCGGCCTGTTCCAGGATCCGGTGGTCGAAGGCGTGGCGGGCGAGCGCGGCCCGCGCCCGGGCCTCGCCCGGCCGTTGTACCGATGTCGGCCTGGTCGCCGCGTCCGTCAGACGAACCGATACTTCAGCGAGCGCCTCCCCGGTCAGCCAGCGCGCCGCCGGCCCCGGCCGGGACCAGGCCAGCGCGGCGAGGGACGCGCCGACGGCACCGTTGCGCAGCGCCGGACCGGGGCGGTTGGCGAGGAGCAGGTGGTCGGCGGCGGTCTCGAGGCCGGTGCGGTAGGGCGTACGGGCGAGCTTGCGCGCCGCCCGGTAGACCGTCAGCGGCACGAACAGGGACTGCGGCGAGGGGCGTTCGGAGCGGGCCAGCGCCGTGACCGGCCGCAGGAGGTGGCGTCTGCGCCGGTCCAGCAGCAGGTCGGCCAGGCGCGCCGGGTGCGCGTCGAGCACCTGCCGGGCCCCCGAGCCGGTGAAGTGGTCGGCGCTGCCGGCGGCCAGCCGGCCCCGGTGCCGCTCGGCGGTGACCAGCGACGGAGCGGGTTCGTCCGTCAACGGACCGGATTCGAGGTTCGCGTACGGGAGGGCCTCCTCGCCTGCGGCGACCACGACATGGTGCAGCCGGGGGTTGGCGGCGATGGTGCGGGCCCGTTCCAGTTCGGGTTCACGCAGCTCGTGCCCGCTGGTGGCAAGGTCGTTGAAGGTGACGGCGAGCAGTCGTTCGCCGGCGCCCGTGCCGTGGCCGAGGACGGTTCCCGGCACCCCGGGCAGTCCGGCGGCCAGCAGCGCGAGGGTGCTGGAGGCGCTGCCCCCGGAGAGGTCGGCGCCGATGCCCGGTGCGGGCGCGCCCCGTGCGGCGCGGCGTTCCGCGGGCCCCATGCCGGGGACGGGTCCGGGGTCGGGCGGCACGGTCTCCGGTGCGTGCCGGGGGGCGGTCAGCCTGGCGCGTACCGCCTCGACCAGTGCGTCGCGTACGCCGTCGATGGCGCGTACCGCCTCCACCTGCGGTGCGGCGACCGCCAGCGAGGCGACCGGCTCGTAGCCGGTGATCTCCCGCGAGCCCTCCCGCAGGATCAGCGCGTGTCCGGGCGGGATGCGCTTGACGCCGGCGTACGGGGTGGAGTCGCGCAGCGCCTCGGGGGTCTCGGGGCAGGCCAGCAGCGCGGCCAGGTGTCCGATGTCGAGCTGGGCCTCGATGAGGTCGGCGAGGGGGAGGGCGGCGGTGGCGTACGCGGTGCCGTTCGCCCACGGGGTGTGGAAGACGGGGCGTGCGCCCGCGAGGTCGCCGACGACGGTGATACGGCGGCCGACCTGTACGACGACGGTGTAGCTGCCGGCCCATGCGGTCAGATGCCTCAGTGCGCCGCCGCGCGCCGCGAACAGGCCGACACGCAGCTGTTCGTCGCTGGCGGCGCAGCAGCCGAGGACGGCGAGCCGGGTCACGCCGGCATTCTGTGCGCCGGGGGCGGGGCGGTCGCCCCCGGGGACGGAGTGGGGCCGCTGGTGCGGTTCCGCGGTGATGACGCGCACCTCGTCGGGGCGCCAGTCGCCGACCGCCCACAGCGGATCGGGGTCGCCCCACAGGAGCTGGGCTCCGACGGGATGGACAGTGCGTCCTTCACCGGACGCCCCGACCGCTCCCACCGTGCCGAAGTTTGCGGCGATACTGCTCCACCCCACCAGCCACCGCATCGCCGCCTCCCCACTGTGCCGAAGCCGTTCGGGGACATGCTGCCACGAAGAGGCACGAGCGAGGGGCTATGCGTAGCGCGCGCAAAAAGGGAACGCGCCCCTGGCATTGGCGATTTGCCGACGGTGCCGGGACCCGCCCTCAGACCGGCGAGGTTGCACAGAAGCCGCAGAAGCGGCGAGTCGGACAGGCGATATTGAGCCATTCTCTGAGGACGCCGGCGCGCCCGTGCGGGCCCAACACATGGACCGGGAGGCGCAGTTCGCCCCCCGGACCCTGTCCACCGCCCGCGGGGATTGAGGCGATGGTGTCCCCCAGCCCGCTGGTTCCAGTGCGCAGCGGGCCGACCCACGCAGCACTCATGGAAGCGCTCCCGCCCCCGACCGGCCAGAGCGCACGAACGGGCGCACGGCCACACGGCGGGAGCACGAGAGCCGCCCGGCGCCCGCCCCGCGGACCACAATCCCGCCATAGGGAAGTTGGCCCCTTAACGGTCGGGATGCGGCGAACTACGCTGGGTTTACTGATGTTCTCCACAGGCGCGCATATTCCGCAGGGCCCGGCCGCACGCTTTTGCAGCCGGGACCGGTCGGATACGGGGGGCGCGAACGGGGAGGACCCAGCACGAATGCCGTGCGCGGGCCGCGCGCGGCAGCCGTCTGTGTGTCGAGGGGTGGCGCATGTCCAGAGAGCAACGCGGGCCGAACGAAAAGCTCGGCACGGTTCTCGCCCTCGCGGGAATCAGCAACGCGGGCCTCGCGCGGCGGGTCAACGACCTCGGCGCGCAACGTGGTCTGACCCTCCGCTACGACAAGACGTCGGTGGCCCGGTGGGTGTCGAAGGGCATGGTGCCGCAGGGCGCCGCACCCCATCTCATCGCCGCCGCCATCGGAGCCAAGCTGGGCCGCCCCGTGCCGCTGCACGAGATCGGTCTCGCGGACGCCGATCCGGCCCCCGAGGTGGGGCTGGCCTTCCCGCGCGACATCGGTGAGGCGGTCAAATCGGCCACGGAGCTGTACCGGCTGGACCTTGCGGGCCGCCGGGCAGGCACCGGAGGCATCTGGCAGTCGCTGGCCGGATCCTTCGCAGTGAGCGCTTACGCGACGCCCGCTTCGCGCTGGCTGATAACCCCGGCCGACCCGTCGGTCGAGCGACTGCTCGACACGGCGGGCGGCTCCCTTGTGCTGCCCGACGCCTCCGCCCCCCTGCCCCCGCCCCTCGACCTCCCCGACCTCCCCGACGCGGGCGACACGCCAGCACGCGTGGGCCACAGCGACGTGGCGAAACTGCGGGAGGCGGCGGAGGACGCACGGCGCTGGGACTCCAAGTACGGGGGCGGCGACTGGCGTTCGTCGATGGTCCCCGAATGCCTCCGCGTCGACGCGGCCCCGCTGCTCCTCGGCTCCTACTCGGACGAGGTGGGCCGTGCCCTGTTCGGTGCGACGGCCGAGCTCACGAGACTGGCCGGCTGGATGGCCTTCGACACCGGTCAGCAGGAGGCCGCCCAGCGCTACTACATCCAGGCCCTGCGGCTGGCACGCGCCGCCGCGGACGTCCCGCTCGGCGGTTACGTCCTCGCGTCGATGTCGCTGCAGGCGACGTACCGCGGCTTCGCCGACGAGGGCGTCGATCTCGCCCAGGCGGCACTGGAACGCAACCGCGGGCTCGCCACCGCCCGCACCATGAGCTTCTTCCGGCTGGTGGAGGCCCGCGCCCACGCCAAGGCCGGCGACGCGGCGGCCGCGGGAGCGGCGCTCAGGGCGGCGGAGGGCTGGCTGGAGCGCTCCCGCGAGGGCGACGGAGACCCGTCGTGGCTGGGCTTCTACTCGTACGACCGGTTCGCCGCCGACGCGGCGGAGTGCTACCGCGACCTGAAGGCCCCCCGGCAGGTGCGGCGCTTCACCGAGCAGGCGCTGTCCCGGCCCACCGAGGAGTACGTACGCTCGCACGGACTGCGTCTCGTGGTTTCCGCGGTGGCCGAACTGGAGTCGGGCAACCTGGACGCGGCGTGCGCGGCGGGCACCCGCGCGGTGGAGGTGGCGGGCCGGATCTCTTCCGCGCGCACCACCGAGTACGTACGGGACCTGCTGCACCGGCTGGAGCCGTACGGCGACGAGCCGAGAGTCATGGAGCTGCGGGAAAGAGCCCGCCCGCTCCTGATGACCCCGGCCTGACCGGGCCGGTCCCATGACGCCGGTCCGAAGCCCCCGGCCGGACGGCACGACGCGACGACGCCGGTCCGACGGCCCCGGTCCGACGGCCAGGCATGACCGGGCCTGACGGCCCAGGTGCCTGCGGCCCCGATCCGGGGGTGTGGCCCGATCCGAGGGTGTCCCGATCCGAGGGGCCGTGTCCCGCGTAGCGGCTGGTTTAAGCGCGTTGTCGGCGGGCCAGTGCACTATCGGGGTGGGAGGTGACGCGGTGAGGGCGTCCGGGCATGGCTTCGACTGCGACGTGCTGGTGGTGGGCGGCGGCATCGTCGGCCTCTCGACGGCGTACGCGCTGGTCCGCTCCGCTCCGGGGACGCGGGTGACGGTCCTGGAGAAGGAGCACGGGCCCGCCAGGCACCAGACGGGCCGCAACAGCGGAGTGATCCACAGCGGGATCTACTACCGGCCCGGATCACTGAAGGCTCGGTTCGCGGTCCGCGGAGCCGCCGAGATGGTCGAGTTCTGCGCCGAGTACGGCATCGACCACGAGGTCACGGGCAAGCTGATCGTCGCGACGGACAGGGACGAGCTCCCGCGGCTCCACGCCCTGGTCCAGCGCGGCCGGGAGAACGGCATCCCGGTCCGCGAACTGGGCCCGGCCCAGATCACGGAGTACGAGCCGGAGGTCCGCGGGCTCGCCGCGATTCACGTGGCGACGACCGGGATCTGCGACTACGGGGCGGTGGCCGCGCAGCTCGCCGCGGCGTCCGGCGCGGACGTGCGGTACGGCGAGGAGGTCACCGTCGTCGACCGCCGCCCGTGGGGCGTCGCGGTGCGGACGGGGTCGGGCTCTGTCGTACGGGCCCGGGCGCTGGTCAACTGTGCCGGGCTGCACTGCGACCGGGTGGCACGGCTCGCGGGTGACGACCCCGGGATGCGGATCGTCCCCTTCCGTGGGGAGTACTACGACCTGGCCCGCCCCGGTCTCGTACACGGCCTGGTGTACCCGGTGCCCGACCCGGCCTTCCCCTTCCTCGGTGTCCATCTGACCCGCGGCATCGACGGCGGCGTCCACGTCGGTCCCAACGCGGTTCCCGCGCTGGCCCGCGAGGGCTACCGCTGGTCGACCGTCCGGCCCCGGGAACTCGCCGGGACCCTCGGCTGGCCCGGTTCCTGGCACATCGCCCGCCGTCACTGGCGGTACGGAGCGGGCGAGGTGCACCGGTCGCTCTCGAAGCGCGCCTTCACGACGGCGGCGCGCCGGCTGCTCCCCTCCCTCACCGAGGACGATCTGCGGCCTGCCCCGGCAGGCGTGCGGGCGCAGGCGGTGCTGCGGGACGGGACACTCGCCGACGACTTCCTGATCCGCGAGGCGCCCCGGACGGTGCACGTGCTGAACGCACCCTCCCCGGCGGCGACCGCCTCCCTCCCGATCGGCCGTGAGATCGCCCGCCGCGCCCTCGCCTCGCTGGCCGCCCTCCCCGTCTGACCCGGCGCCCCCACTTCCGCCCCCACCCCACGGATCCGGACGGACGCCGATTTCCCGACCCCGGACCGGCGGTGCCCTCACCCGGCCCCCGCCCGGCTCCGGCTCCGGCTCCGGCTCCGAAGTCGGCTGCCCCCGCCCGGGGGCCCGGCCCCGCCCGGGCGCCGAAGCGGCCTCTGCCCGAGAGCCGCCACCGGCCTCGACCCCCGCCCCGGCGCCGCCACCGGCCCCGGCCGCCACCGCCCTCCGCCCCGGCGCCGCGACCGGACACGGCCCGGCGGCAGGTCGGGCGGGCGCCCGGAGCCGTCGCCGCTCCCGCCCTCGTAGAATCGGGAGCACTGTGTCTGAGTCCCTGAACACCACCCCCGACGCCCCCCGCCACTCCATCCGCGCCAAGGGCGAGCCGCGCTTTCCCGGCGGGCCCTCCGCCGACCCGGCCGGGTCGCATCACGAGCGCCGTATCCGCAGCTTCCAGCCGCGGCGGAGCCGGGTCACCGCCGGGCAGGGCGACGCGCTGCAGCGGCTGTGGCCGGTGTGGGGCATGGACATCGACGGGCACCGGGTGCTGGACCTCGACGAGATGTTCGGCGGGCTGCCGGTCGTCCTGGAGATCGGTTTCGGGATGGGCGAGGCCACCGCCCAGATGGCCGCCGACGACCCCGGCACCGGAATCCTCGCGGTCGACGTGCACACCCCCGGCCAGGGCAATCTCCTGGGTCTCGCGGAGCGGAACGGCCTGTCCAACATCCGGGTGGCCAACGGGGACGCGATCATCCTGCTCCGGGAGATGCTGCCGCCCCGCTCGCTCGACGGCATGCGCGTCTACTTCCCCGACCCCTGGCCCAAGAAGCGGCACCACAAGCGCCGTCTCATCCAGCCGGAGTTCCTCACGCTCGCCGCCCAGCGGCTCAAGCCGGGCGCGGTCCTGCACTGCGCGACCGACTGGGAACCGTACGCCGAGCAGATGCTCGAAGTGCTCTCCGCGCACCCGGACTTCGAGAACACCCGGGACGACGGCGGTTTCGCGCCACGTCCCGCGTTCCGTCCGCTGACCCGCTTCGAGGGCCAGGGCCTCGACAAGGGCCACAAGGTGCACGACCTGCTCTTCCGCCGGGTTCCGCCCCGGGACTGACAGGTACGCCCGCGTCCTCGGCGTGCCTGGCGCCGTCGCCGGTTGTCGGTGCCTCTGGTTAGGGTCGTCAGGTGTCCGACTCGTCCGCGCAGCAGCCACCGCAGCACCGCCCGCCCAGCGTCACGGTGCCACCTCACCCGGTGCTGCCCGCGCTCCGGCAGGAGCACGTCGACGCGCTGCTCACCGAAGTGCCCGAGCCCGCGCGCCGGCGGTACCGGCCCTCGGCGGCGTCGAGGTTCTGGCGCAGCAGAGCGGTCCGCGCCGGTGCGGTGATCACGGTGCTCGCCCTGTGCGGCCTGGTGATCCTGGTGCTCGTGCGGGAACAGACCGGCACCCATGGCTTCCTGGTGGGTCTCGCTCTGGCGACGCTGCCGGTCCCGCTGCTGCTGGCCGCGTTCCGCTGGCTGGACCGGGTCGAGCCGGGCCCCTGGCGGAATCTGCTCTTCGCATTCGCCTGGGGCGCCTGCGCCGCGGCCCTGATCGCGATCGTCGCGAACACGTTCGCGACCCGCTGGATAGCGACGGCGACCGCCGATCCCGCGTCCGCCGACACCATCGGGGCGACGGTCGTCGCGCCCGTCGTCGAGGAGAGCGCCAAGGCCGCCGCGATCCTGCTGCTCTTCGTCTTCCGCAGAAGGGACTTCACCGGAGTCGTGGACGGTGTGGTGGTCGCCGGCTTCACCTCCACCGGCTTCGCCTTCACGGAGAACATCCTCTATCTGGGCAGCGCGTTCGACGAGGACCAGTCGACGGGCACGTCCGGCTTCGCCTCCGTGACCGCGGCGACCTTCTTCGTACGGGTGGTGATGTCACCGTTCGCCCACCCGCTCTTCACCGTGCTGACGGGCCTCGGTTTCGGTTTCGCCGCCCTCGGCGCGCGCCGCCACCGGCGGCTGCGGCGTATCGCGCCGCCACTCCTCGGCCTGACCCTCGCGATGGGCATGCACGCCCTGTGGAACGGCTCGGCGTCGATGCTCAGCCCGTGGGGCTTCTACGCCGTGTACGGGGCGTTCATGGTGCCGGCCTTCGGGCTGCTCGCCTGGCTGGCGATATGGAGCCGCCAGCGCGAGCTGCGCACGATATCCGACGAGCTCCCCGCCTACGCCGCGGCGGGCTGGATACCGGCGGCCGAGCCCCGGGCCCTTTCATCGATGCGGGCCCGCACGATGGCGCGCGACTTCGCCCGGCGCACATACGGCCCGGCCGCCGGCCACGCGGTGTCGGAGTACGAGTCGTTCGCGACATCGCTGGCCTTCCTGCGCCGACGGGCACACCGGGGCGCGGCGGGCCCGGACTTCGCGGAGCGCGAGCAGGAGCTGCTGCACCATCTGTGGCAGCGTCGACAGGTGGCGGGGCCGTCACTGGCGTACGCGGCCCGGGCGACGAGCCGCGCACCGGCGCCGCCTCCGTACCGCGACTACGGCGGCTACAACCCGTACCGCTCCTGACCCGCGCCGGTCCCCCGTCGAGACGGCGGGATGTCCATGACCCGCGCACGGCGGGATGCCCTGGCGTCGGGGCGGGTGTGCGGCGGGGGCGGGAGGAGACATGGATGTGCCCGGCACGAAGCAGCGCATGGGGTGAGCATGCGGCGCCCCCGTACCGGGCAGGGATCAGACCGTGAGGCCCTTGCTGCGCAGCCAGGACATCGGGTCGATGCCGGAGCCGCCCGGGGTGTGCACCTCCAGGTGCAGGTGAGGCCCGGTGACGTTGCCGGTGGCGCCGACGCGACCGATCGTCTCGCCGGTGGTGACCGTCTGGCCCGCGCTCGCCGTCATCGACGACAGGTGGGCGTACAGGACCTCGGTGCCGTCGTCCAGTTCGAGGACGATGCGGTAGCCGTAGGAGCCGGACCAACCCGCGGACTTGACCGTACCGCCGTGGACGGCCTTGACCGGGGTGCCGGTCGGGGCGGCGAAGTCCAGGCCGGTGTGCTGGCCGGAGGACCAGAGGGAGCCGGACTCGCCGTAGGTGGAGGTGATCGTGTACGAGGAGGTGGGCAGGGAGAAGCTCTTCGCGAGCTCGGCGAGACGCTCGGCCTCCGCCTTGGCCCTGGCCGCCTCCTCCGCCTTGCGCTTCTCCTCGGCGGCCTTGGCCTCCGCCTCGCTCTGCTGCTTCGCGGCCGCGGCCGCGGCCTGTTCCGCGGCGAGCTTCTCCGCCGCGGCCTTGGCCTCCGCGTCCGCCGCGGCCTGCTGCTGCTCGGCCTGCTGGAGGATGCGGGCGCGCAGTGCCTCGCCGGCGCCCGTCGACTGCGCGGAGCTGTCGCCACCGTCGGCCACGGGCGCCGCGGCGGCGGTCAGCGGGGCGGTGTTGACCTCGCCCGCGGCGTCGGAGTCGCCCGAGACCAACGAGCCGACGCCCGGAAGGGACTTGGCATCGGGAAGGTTGTCCGTGATGGCGTCGGGAAGGGAGATGGAAACCGCCGGCTTGTCCTGCGCGGTGGCTATGCCACCGGCGCCGACCGCGGCGATCACACCGACGCCGAGCACCGTGGAGCTGCGGGCGAGTCCGCCGCGCTGCTTGATGACACGGTGCCGGCCGCGCACGGGGCGGATGGACTCCTCGGTGGGATTCCATTCCTCCCAGGTCCGCTCGGGCGCGTCGCCACCGGCGTGTTCGGACGCGAAGCGGGTTTCTGGGGCAGGCATGTTGGACGCCACGAAGGCGTACTCCTTCCTTCCTTCTCGCCTACCGGGTTAGCTGACGGGTTCGGAGCAGGAAGGTCTCCTACGGGCGCCTCGACCGCGAACTGCACGGCAAGAGGTGCCCGATTCACCCCAATTGGTGGTTCCCCGGCTCCCTTGCGGGATTCGGCGCGTGCGCACGGTGCCGCCTCTGACGACGGCTGGGACGACCGCGCTGCGTTATCGAACGTTAATAGACGGCGGGGTCGGATTCCAAGCCGTTCCGGTTGATCATTAACGATTCGGACGGGGACTTAATCGGACAGACACCCCCGCAACGGGGCGACTTGATCAAACGTCAGGACCGGACCTTTTTCTGACGTTGTATCAAATGTTATGCGGAGGGGTGTCCCTCGATCACAGGCCGTGAGGACGGGGGCGGTGGACCGGCTGCGCCGCCCCGTCGGCCGGCGTGCCCGGCGGCGCCATCCGCTTCCGCTCCCTGCTCACGTCTCCTGTCACGTCTCATGGGGAACCACCGGCACCGTCCTGCGCCGCTCCGGCTGCCCCCGCGCCGGCCGGCCGACGGCCAGCAGCGCCATGTCGTCGTTCGACCCGCCGCCGGTGTACCGGCGTACGTCGTCGACGAGCGCGTCCAGCAGCTCCCCGGGCCCCGGGAAGAGCCGCCCGGCGAGCCGTTCGACCGGGTCGTAGAAGACACCGCGGTCGTCACGCGCCTCCGTGACGCCGTCCGTGTAGAGCAGAAGTGTCGCCCCGTCGGGCAGCGGGAACTCCTCCGCCCGGTCCGGCCACTCCCCCAGACCCATGCCGAGCGGCAGCGCCGCCTGCCGCGGCCGCAGAACGTCCAGCGCACCGTCGGCGTGCAGCAGCAGCGGCTCCGGATGCCCCCGGTTCACCAGCCGCACCATCGCACCGCCGCGGGGAATCTCGCCCAGCACGGCAGTGGTGAAACCCTCCACCGCGTCCAGGCCCTCCCGCCGAGTGCCCTCCCGCTTGAGGGCACGCTCCAGCCGCTGCCCCACGCCCTCGAGCGAGCGCTCCTGCTCCGCGGCCTCACGGAACGCACCGATGATGACCGCCACGGTCCCCACCGCCCCCAGCCCCTTGCCACGGACGTCGCCCACGATGAGACGCACGCCGTACGGGGTGTCCTGCACAGCGAAGAGGTCACCGCCGATGAACGCGCCCTCCTGCGCCGCCTCGTACCGGGCGGCGATGTGCAGACCGCCGATCCGGTCTGCCGGCGCGGGCAGCACGGCGCGCTGCGCGGTCTCCGCGATCACCCGGGCCGAGGCCAGCTGTTCGCCGCTGCGTTGCACGACCCTGTTGATGAGCAGCGCGAGGGCCGCCACGGTGAGCACGGTGGTGGTCTCGGTGAGGGCGGTGATCTGCGCAGTGGTCCCGTTCGCCACATGCATGCCGCTCACGCCCATGAGGGCGGCGACGCCCATGAGCAAGGTCATCACGAACGGGAAGAGGGGGGCGGCGAGGAGCGGCGCGGCCGCGAAGAGCGGCACCGCGGTGAAACGAGGAGGCGTCAGCAGGTCGAAGACCACGCCTGCGACGATCATCGCCAAGGGCAGGGCCCGGACGGACCACGGTGCCCGCCGCACGCCGCCCTGATCACGCCGCTGCTGTCCCAAAGATGGTCTCCTGCCGGGTCCGCTGACGGCTGCGGACAGTACCGCGCCCTCCTCAGGCTGAGCGTCGACGCGCCGCACAATTACTTCCCGTCGCCCGGCCGGGCGAATGCCGAGACGGTCGGGACAGTCACCGGGAGCAAAGCCGGCAGCCTGGAAAAGCCACCGGCCCGGTGGGCGATCGTGGAGATCGACCACCGGGCCGGTGTCATCAGTAGCGGGGACAGGATTTGAACCTGCGACCTCTGGGTTATGAGCCCAGCGAGCTACCGAGCTGCTCCACCCCGCGTCGGTGAACACAACCTTACGGCATCCCGAGCAAGATCAACTCCACCTTTTCCGCGCAGCCGCCCCGACGCCGTCACATCACCCCTCCTCCGTTCGTCAGACATACGGACAACCGGATGATCAGTGCACGACGAGGGGACGGAACGACGATGGACGACCACGACTTCCTGGCCGAGCGGTTCGAGGCGCACCGTACACAACTGCGCGCGGTCGCCTACCGGATGCTCGGTTCACTGAGCGAGGCGGACGACGCCGTCCAGGAGGCGTGGCTCCGGCTCAGCCGTAGCGACTCCGACGGGATCAACAACCTGGGCGGCTGGCTGACGACCGTGGTGGGCCGGGTCTGCCTGGACATGCTGCGCTCGCGTACGTCCCGGCGCGAGGAGCCGATGGACGTGCACCTGCCGGAACCGATCGTGAGCAGCGCGGGCACCGTGGATCCGGAACACCGGGCGCTGCTCGCCGACTCGGTCGGGCTCGCGCTCCTCGTCGTGCTGGAGACGCTGGCGCCCGCCGAGCGGCTGGCGTTCGTACTACACGACATGTTCGGGGTGCCCTTCGACGAGATCGCCCCCGTCGTCGGCCGCACTCCGGCCGCCACCCGTCAGCTGGCCAGTCGTGCCCGGCGCCGCGTCCGGGGCTCCGCCCCCGTACCGGACCCCGACCTCGACCGTCAACGGGTCGTCGTCGACGCCTTTCTCACGGCGGCGCGCGGCGGTGACTTCGAGGCGCTCGTCACGGTGCTCGCCCCGGACGTCGTCGCCCGTTCCGACAGCGGGACGCTGCGTCCCGGTTCGGTCGTACGAGGCGCGGCGGCCGTCGCCGCCCAGGCGATCACCTACGCGCACCTCGCGGAGGTGGCCCGTCCGGCCCTGGTCAACGGGGCGGCCGGAGTCGTCGAGATGGCGGGCGGACAGCCCTTGGCGGTCATGGCGTTCACGGTCACCGGCGGAAGGATCGCGGAGATCAACATCCTGACCGACCCGGAGCGGCTCGACCGCCTGGACCTCACCGTCCCGGACGCGTGAGGCCGCCCGCCGCCCAGGACGCGTGAGGCGACCGCCCGCCGTCACTCCCGCCCCGGACGCGTGAGGCCGCCCGCCGTCACTCCCGCCCCGAACGCGTGAGGCCGCCCGCCGTCACTCCCGCCCCGGCCGGAGGCCGTGAGCCCGTCACCCCTCGCCCCGCCCCGCCCCGCTCGGGGCCGTGCTCCTGGCCGCCCGACGACCGGGACCCCTGACACCGGCAGCCCCGGACGGGATGATGGGGGCTTCGGGATGACCTCGAGAAAGGTACGTTCGTGACCACAGGGGACGACGCCGACTACGAGAGCCTGCCGGGTGAACGCGGGGAGCAGGCCGCGGCCTTCGACGCCATCGGCGACCGCTACGACGAGGCGTTCCCGCACAAAGAGGGACAGCTCGCCGCCGGCGAATGGCTGATCCGCTCGCTGCCCTCCGGATCACGGGTACTGGACCTCGGGTGCGGTACGGGCGTACCGACCGCACGCCAACTGGTCGACGCCGGGCACGAGGTGGTGGGCGTCGACCTGTCGAGCGGCATGGTGGACCTGGCCAGGGAGAAGGTCCCCGAAGCGACGTTCCACCATCTCGACCTCGCCGACCTCCACCCCGGCGGCCGGGTCGACCTGGGCCGCTTCGACGGAGCCGCCGCCTTCTTCTCCCTCCTCATGCTCCCGCGCGCCGAGATCCCCGTGGCCCTGCGGACCATCTGCCACCTGCTGGTTCCGGGCGGCCCGTTCGTGGTCTCGATGGTGGAGGCGGACGTCGACAACCGCCCGATCCCGTTCCTCGGACACACCATCCGGGTGTCCGGCTACCTCCGCGAAGAGCTGCGCACGGTCATCGAGACGGCGGGCTTCGACATCCTCGAGGAGACCTCGTACACCTATGCCCCGGCCATCGCCGACGTGCCCCCGGAGGAACAGGTCTTCCTCTCCTGCCGCCGCCGCGCCTGAGCCGGTGCCGCCCCGCCCGGGGCCGGGGCCGGGGCGCGTCGACCGTGTCGCCGTCGCCCTGAACGGCCCACCCCCGACCGCACCGTCCTGAAGACCGCAACCACCTACGGACGCGACCTCTTCGAGCGAGTCCTCGCCACGTTCCTGCAGAGCTTCCTCGCCGGGATCGTCGTCACCCAGCCCCTCGACGGGAGCATGTGGTACGCCGCACTCGCCGGCGGTGTCGGCGCTGCACTCGCCCTGGTGAAGGGGCTCATCGCCCGAGTGCGGGACGTGACCAACAGCGCGAGCCTCGCCAAGGGGGTGTAGATGAGCGAGAGCACGGGCGTTCCCGCCGTTGACGGCCTGGTCGTCTGGTCTCTCGCCGCGGTCGCGGTCTGCGCGGGGCTCGGCCTGCTGTGGCGCCTCGTCCGCGGCGTACGGCGCATCGCCACCCGGGTGGACGACTTCGTCGACGACTGGAACGGCGTACCGCCACGCCCCGGAGTGCCGGAACGCAAGGGCGTCATGGAGCGCCTGGACGGTATCGAGGACCGTCTCACCTCAGTCGAGCACGAGCTGCACCCGAACTCGGGCCAGTCGCTGCGGGACGCTGTCGACCGCGTGGACGTCGCCCTGAACGGCAGTCCCCCCGCACCTCCCTGAACACCAACGCCCCCTTCCGCCTACGGGCGGAAGGGGGCGCATTCGCGCGTCAGGACCAGACTGGGCGGCCCGTCTCCCACAAGGCGGTCACGTGTGACGCGAACCGGTCGTACAGACCGTCCTCACCGAGGCGGCGCAGGTGCAGCATCGGCGACTCGTGCCCGAGCAGGTTCGAGATGTGCGGCGTCACCAGCATCTGATCGTCGAACGCGAACACCGACAGGGCGATGTGCTCGTCACTGAACCGGGCCTGCAGGCCGGGCGCCTCGCGCATCTTCTCCAGCGCGTCGAGCGTGATCCGGATACGCGTGCCCACGGTCAGCGGCACACCCTCGGCTTCCTCGCGCCGGCGGGTCACTTCCGACTCCGGGTCGCCGACGATGAACCGTACCGAGCAGCCGTCCCCGCCCTTGCGGCGCAGCCGGTCCGCCAGGCGCGGATGCTCCTGCCAGATGAAGTAGTTCGTGTACCCGGCGAACGTTATCGACTGCGAGGCGCCGTCGATCAGCTGGGCCCACACCGAGGTTGGGCAGGCATTTCGGTACGGGTACGCCGCCACGATCTCGCGGTCCGGTCCGGTCTTCACTGCCGATCGGACAGCCTTCGGCCACAGCACCTCGGCGCTCACTCCCAACGCGTCTTCTACGTCAGAGCGGGTCCGTGGGTGAGGGACCCGTGACGGGTCGGATAACCAGCGTTCGGCCGTCTTAACCGTCACGCCGACTGTACGGGCGAGGCGGCCAACGGTCATATCCGCCTGGGCCATAGCGTCACGCAGCACCGTATTCAAGGTGACCCCCGAGGACGTTTGGGCTTTCTCGGACGGTAGTCCCGAAGCGTCCTGTCCGTCAGGGTCACGGCCGTAGAAACGTCCTAAAGGCTGGTCCACGTTGGCTACATGACGGACAAGCAGCAAGGACACGGCCCGTCTGCCGCCCGCGAAACGCTGCGGCAGCTACTGCGCGAGCGAGACGGCATCGGCCGCGGCGAGCCCGCACGCGAAGCCGTGGAGCTCCCGGAAGGCGCAGCGCCCGGGATCGGCTCGATGGCGTTCCCGCCGTGCCAGTGCCCCCGCTGCCGCTGACCGTCCCGTATCCCCGCCCCGACCGGACGCATCCCGCCAGGAAACCCCGGCCGGGGCGGGTTCATCCCACCACCTCAGTGAAGGGACTGCCCATGTCCATGCCCGTACCCGACCCGCCCGGAAACCCGATCCCGACCGACCCGCGCGCCCTGGTGGGCGAGCACTTCGACAACGTCCGCAAGACGGTGATGGACGCCAACCCGGACATGTCCGAGGAGATGGCCGGCCGAATCGTCGAGGAGGGCATCAAGTTCGTCGTCACCTGCGCCCAGAAGCCCGGCGTCGGCATGGCCCCGTCCCGCGTGGTTGACGAGGGGTGGCACGCACTGCTGCTGCACTCAGCTCTGTATGCGGAGCTGTGCGACCGGTTCGGCTCGTTCGTGCACCACTACCCGGGCTGGGACCCGACCCACTACGACCCGGCAATCCTGGACCGCACGCGGGAGCTGGTCGCCCGTGCAGGGTTCGACGTCGACTCGGAGCTGTGGGGCCCGCCCGGTGAGGGCCTCCTCGTCTCGGTGTCGGCGAACTGCCAGCACGCGCCGGACTGCCAGATCCGGCCGATGCCGAAGCCTGAGTGGCCCTAGCCTGAGGGGCAGGAGGTGACCGCGTATGTCACAGGAGTGGATCGATCCCCGGTACGCCGAGCTGGTCGCCGCGTGGAAGCGAGCGCAGGAACCACCATCGCGTGATCCGGACGAGCCTCGCCCTATGCGTGGCTTCCTCCTCCCGCCCAAGAGCTGAGGCACCCTGTCGCCCCGGCCGGTCTGCGTCCCCCGTCGCAGCCGGCCGGGGCTTCTTCATTTCATGATCGTTTGCACTTCGGCTGAGCTTTGGCTGAGCACGCGTCCGGTATGTCCGCCGAAACGAGATCAGCCCCAGGCCAGAACCTTCCTGACCTGGGGCTGAGTGGTAGGCCGTGTGGGACTCGAACCCACAACCAACGGATTAAAAGTCCGCTGCTCTGCCAATTGAGCTAACGGCCCTCGACACAACACCCCTGAGCATAGCGGGAGAGATCCCCGGAGCCGATCGGGTATCCCTTCCCGGCCGCGTCCCGCCACCCCGCGTCGGCCGCGTCCGCGTGTCCCGCCGGGAGCGGCGGGACACGGGGAGCGGACGGGGAGCGGACGATGTACGTCGCGTCAGCTCACGTAGTAGCCGGCGACGTCGGCGATCAGGTTGACCGAGCCTGCGTAGTTGTAGAAGGTGACCTTGCCGTTCACCACCGGGACGACCACCAGGTTCGGGGCGGTCTGCCCCTTCACCAGGTTCAGGTTCGAAGCGCTGGTGCGGGTCGTGCCGTTCGGGTAGACGGCCACGTACGTGGTCGCCGTCACCGTCGTCCCCGTGACGTTCATGACCACGGCCGTGACCCCCGACGCGGGTACGCCGTTCTTCCCCGTCACCTGGAGGGTCACCGTCTTGCCCGCGCCGACCTTCGCCTTCGGCACGCCCAGGCCGATGCGCGTGTCCATGAAGCGCGTCGGAGTCAACGGCCGGTAGGTGGAGCCGTCCGTGGCGGACGTGAAGTAGCCCGACACGTCGGCGATCAGGTTCACGGTCCCGGCGTGGTTGTAGAAGCTGACCTTCCCGTTCACCACCGGGACGACCACCAGGTTCGGGGCGGTCTGCCCCTTCACCAGGTTCAGGTTCGACGCGCTGGTCCGCGGCAGGCCGTTCGGGTGGACCGCGACGTACGTCGTCGCCGTCGCCGTCGTGCCGGTCACGTTCAGCACCACGGCCGTGACCCCGGACGCGGGCACTCCACCCCGGCCGGTCACCTGGAGCGTGACGGTCTTGCCGGCACCGACCTTGGCCTTCGGGACTCCGAGACCGGTCCGGGTGTCCATCAGACGGTCGGGTGTCACCGGCTCGTACGTCGAGCCCTCGCCCGACGCGGTGAAGTAGCCGGACACGTCGGCGATCAGGTTGAGCGAACCGGCGTAGTTGTAGAAGTTGACCTTCCCGTTCACCACGGGCACGACGACGAGGTTGGGACGCGTCTCACCGGTGCGGACGTTCAGGTTCGAAGCGCTGGTGCGCGTCGTCCCGTTCGGGTGGACGGCCACGTAGGTCGTCGCCGTCACCGTCGTCGCGGTCACGTTCATCACGACCGCCGTCACACCCGACGCGGGTACGCCACCGGTGCCGGCCACCCGGAGGGCGACCGTCTGCCCGGCGCCGATCTTCGCCTTCGGCACACCGAGCCCGATCCGCGTGTCCATCACGCGGTTGGGCTGCACCGGCTGGAACGTGCCGGTGACCGCCTCGGCCCCTCCGGTGACCTCGAACGTGCCGGTGGCGGTGGCCGCCGGCCCCGTGCCGTCCGCCGGAATCGCCCGCAGGGACCAGCTGTACGTGCCGTTGACGGCCTTGCCGGCCGTGTCCTTGCCGTCCCAGGTCACCCGCACCGGGCCACGGGTCTGGCCGCCGACGACGGAGTGCACGGCGGTGCCGGCCTTGTCGTGGACCGTCAGCCGCCAGGAGGACGCGGGCCGGGAGAGCTGCCAGCTCGCCGCCCAGCCCCCACCGCCGGCCAGGTCGGCGGCCGCCGGGACACCGGTCGGCAGAGCCGCCAGGTCGGATGCGGGGACGCCGCCGGGGATGACATGGCCCTGGAACTCGTCGTCGGTGTAGGCGATGCCGCCGCCGAAGCGGTCGACGGTCCAGGAGTACCGCATGGTGGCGTGTCCGCCGTTCGATCCGGGCCGCACACCCAGGCCGCGGGTCTCGGCCGTGCCGTCCTGGAACCGGGTCACCGCGAAGGTTCCGGGGACGGTGACGAAGTACCCGTCACCCAGCAGGCCCCGCTCCCCGGGCAGCGTCACCTTGGTGCCGTTGTCCCGGTCGATCGCGCCGGACGACCTGAAGTACGGGCAGGACCAGGAGAGCCAGCGGCCCGCCGTCTGCAGTTCGACGGGGACACAGCTCGCGCCGGTCTGGAGGGTGCCCGTCTTCGTACCCGTCCGCAGGTCGGTCAGCTCCACCTCACCGGCCGTACCCGTCGCGGTGTACAGGGTGCTGCCCCAGATCGCCGCCGCCGTACGCGGCTTGGTCAGGACGATCCCGGAACCGGCGGGGGCGTCGAAGTCGACGACGACCAGCTTCCCGGTCGCGTCCGGCTGACCGACCGACACGGCTCCGCTCGCGAAGGCCGCGTACCGGCCGAAGGTGTCGACGATCTGTCCGGAGCCCTGGCCCGTGTTCACCCGCGCGACCTGGTCGGTGGCGCCGCGGGCGACGAGTTCGGCGGTGGTCGTCCCGTTCACAGTCGTACGGACCTCGTAGACGGCGCGTCCGTCGCCGGAGGCGAACACGGACTCGCACGCGACCGCGCCGCAGCTCGTGGTCTCGTAGCGGCTCGTCTCGCGGCCGAGCCACTCGGCCTTGCCGGCGGTGGTGGGGGACGCGAGCGGGGCGAGGTCCCGGCGGTAGAAGCCGGACGTCTCCCTGACGCCGGTCTCCTCAAGGGTCGTCACGGAGCCACCGGCCGCGGCGATCGCCCCGACCTCGGCCGTCATGGGTTCGATGTGGTCCAGCTTCCGCAGCAGCGGAGTGCCGTTCTCGACCGTGGCCCGGTGGACGAACCAGGCGTCGGACGACTCACCGCCGATCGTGACCGCGCCGCCCCCGGGGAACTGCTCGGTCTGCCGGACCGCGTTCTCCAGCAGGACCTTGCGCTGTGTCCCGTCCATGGAGAACGCGACGACGCCCCTGCCGAACGGGTCGGATGTGCCGTCCTTCTCCGGCGCCATCAGCCAGTCGCCGCCGAGAAGGGCGACCTGCTCGTGGTCGAGGTCCTCCGGTACGGCGACTGTTCGCTCAGCGTCGTCGAGAGCCGCGCGATCCCGGATGTGGACACTGCGGTCGCGGTAGTCCCACCAGGCGATCCGCTCGGGGTCGAGAACGACGCGGGTCGCCGCCTTGGCCTCGAAAGAGCGCAGCTCGCCGGTCGCCAAGTCGATGACGCCCAGCATGTCCGGCTCGTCGTGCTCGTCCGGAGTGGTGCTGAAGGAGGCCACCACGGACCGGGCATCGCCACCGAGGGTCCGGGCGCTCCCGAGGTCGCTGCCCGCGGGCCAGCCCTCGATCGGGGTGCGGACGGTCGAGCCGTCCTCCTGCGGACGCAGCAGGTACCAGCCTGCCTGGTCCGGGTCCTCGCCCGTCGCACCCTCGACCAGCACGCTGGAGCCGAAGACGCCGACGTTGACGTCGCCGCTCGGGACCTCGACGCGGGTCACCGTGCCGGTGGCCATGTCCTTGAGGTCGACGCTCTCGCTGCGGACCTCGTCGAAGGCGACGACGTCGGACCCCTCGCCGGCGGAGCCGAGAGCGCCGCTGCCGGGCCCTTGGCCCCCTCCGAGGCCCGTGAGCTCGGTGCTCTTGCCGGTCTCGTACGCCGTCCACACCGACGCGTCACCACTGACGCTGCTGTGGCGCTCGGAGCCGTGCAGGTAGCCGGTGGGCCCGAGGTTGTAGATCTCCTCCTGGCGCGGCAGCTTGCGCGAGGAGGGCGTGAAGTCGACCTGCCCGGCAACGGTTTCCGCGGTCGGTGCCGCAACGGCCGGGACGGCGAGCGGCCCGAGTCCCGCGACAAGAGCGAAGGCTGCCGTGACGGACACGGCATGACGAATGGATGGGCGTCTGTGCACCCGGTTCCTCCCCTGGAGCAGAGCTGAAGGGACGGAGTGCGGTCGTCACCGACGACGTCCTCCCGGCCAGTTCCCCCCGGCCTCTCCCGCAGCACAAGTAGGCGGATCCTAGCAACAGGCCCTCGCTCACGGCCGGGCACGCCCGCACGCCCGCACGCCCGCACGTCCGCACGTCCAACGGGCGCTGGAACGCGTCGCCAACGGGCGGTGCCGGAACGCGACAGGGCCCGTACGACACCGAAGTGTCGTACGGGCCCTGATCAGGCGTTCGCGTCAGCCGTTGCGCTTCCAGCGCGGCTTGTCGTCGCGGCGGCCGCCCCCGAAGGAGCCGGAACCGGCGGCGCCACCGCGGTGGTCGTCACGGCGGCCGTGGGGACGGTCACCGGCGCCGGAGCGGAAGCCGCCCGAAGGGCGGTCGTCACGGCGGTCGCGGTTGAAGGGGCGGTCGCTGCCGCGGTGGCCGGACGGGCGGTCGTCGCGGCGGAAGCCGCCCGAGGAACGGTCGTCACGACGCTCGAACGAACGCCCACCGCGGTCACCGCCACGGTCGCCGCCGCGGTCGTCACGACGCTCGAACGAACGGCCGCCACGGTCACCGCCACGGTCGCCGCCGCGGTCGTCACGACGCTCGAACGAACGCCCACCGCGGTCACCGCCACGGTCGTTGTCCCGACGGTCGTCCCGACGGAAGCCGCCACGGTCGTTGTCCCGGCGGTCGTCCCGGCGGAAGCCGCCCGAGGAACGGTCGTCACGACGCTCGAACGAACGCCCACCACGGTCACCACCACGGTCGTTGTCCCGACGGTCGTCACGACGCTCGAACGAACGCCCACCGCGGTCACCACCACGGTCGTTGTCCCGGCGGAAGCCGCCACGGTCGTTGTCGCGGCGGTCACGGCGGTCGAAGTTGCCGCGGTCGTCGCGGGACTCGCGGACCGGCTCGGCCTGGGCCGGCACCGCGGCCAGCTCGGCCTCTGCGGCCTCGGTCACCTCGGCGACCGCGGCCTCCGGGTCCTCGCCGCGCTCGCGCGCGGCGCGGGCCACCAGACGGTCGGCCTCCTCGCGGAGTTCGGTCGCACGGCGCTGGACGCGCTCGAGCTGACGCGTCAGCTCGACGACCTCGCGCTCGGCCTGCTTGGCCGCGTTGTTCGCGGAGTCGGCCTGGACCTCGGTCAGCGAACGGGCACCGGTGATCTCGGCGACCTCGGGGTCGAACGCGCCGGCCCCGCCGACGATGTGACGCGAGGCGTCGACGCCCGCGTCCTCCATCAGCCGGAAGATCTGGCGGCGCTGGTGCGGCAGCGACAGCGAGACGACGACGCCGGACTTGCCGGCACGCGCCGTACGGCCCGAGCGGTGCAGGTAGTCCTTGTGGTCGCCGGCCGGGTCCACGTTCAGGACCAGGTCGATGCCGTCGACGTGGATACCGCGGGCGGCGACGTCCGTCGCGACGAGCGCGTTGACGTAGCCGTCCTTGAAGTCGGACAGGGTGCGGGTACGCGCGCCCTGGGTCATGCCGCCGTGCAGCGCGTCCGCCTTCACGCCCGACTCGCGCAGCTGCTCCGCGATGCGGTCGGCACCGAGCTGGGTGCGGACGAAGATGATCGTGCGGCCCTTGCGCGCGGCGATGGCGGCCGTGACCGGCGCCTTGTCCTTGGGCTTCACGACGAGCACGTGGTGGCTCATGGTCGTGACGTTGCCCTGGGCGCTGTCGACCTCGTGCGTGACCGGGTCGGTCAGGTAGCGCTTGACCAGCGTGCTGATCTCGTTCTCCATGGTGGCGGAGAAGAGCATCCGCTGGCCGCCGCCCGGGATCTGGTCGAGCAGCTCGGTGACCTCGGGCAGGAAGCCCAGGTCGGACATCTGGTCGGCCTCGTCGAGGACGGCGACCTGGACGTTCGCCAGGGAGCAGGCGCCGCGGTTGATGATGTCGCGCAGACGGCCCGGGGTGGCGACCAGGACGTCGACGCCGCGCTCCAGCGCGTAGATCTGGTTGCCCATGGAGGTACCGCCGCAGACGACCTTCATCTTGAGGCCGAGCACGTCGCCGTAGGGCTGCAGAGCGTCCGCGACCTGCATCGCGAGCTCACGGGTCGGGGTGAGGATGATCGCGCGGGGCTTCTTCTTCTCGGTGTGGCCGCCGGCCAGCGTGGCCAGGGTCGGCAGACCGAAGGAGAGGGTCTTGCCGGAGCCGGTGCGGCCACGGCCGAGGATGTCCTTGCCGGCCAGGGCGTCCGGGATGGTCGCGGCCTGGATCGGGAAGGGCGTGGTCACGCCGTTCTGGGCGAGCTTGCGCACGACGCCCTCGGGGAGACCGAGCTCCGAGAAGGTGGCCTGGGGCTCCTCGATGGGCTCGGGGGCCTCTGCGGCCTCCGCGACGGCCGCCTCGGCGGTCGCGACAATCTCGATCTCGTCGTTGTCGGGCATGACGGGGAGCTCAGTACTAAAAGTGGACATGCGAAATGCGAAACCTTCCGGAGTCTCGGCACGCGCCCAAACTCCGTGATTTCGCAAATCGACCGCCTCTATGCGGTCAGCCACGGTCAGGGAGAGTACGCGCCACACGGCGCTCTTCTTTTTCGGCGCCGGGCAATGGGATCAAACGATCTACCACCATACGCACCCTCCCCGGGCGAAGGCAAACCGGCCCCGCGTGAACCGGACCACACCCGCCGCGACGCACCACCCGCGCGCGCCTGAAACGACCAACCCCGACCCCGACCCCGGCCCCGCCACGCCCCGCCACGATCCGACCCCAGCCCCCGCCGCCACTACGCCGCCCCCTACGCCGCCGACCGCCGACCCGACCCGCCCTCGCCCGTCCCACCGGCCCCGTCCACCTCACCGGCCCCGTCCGTCCCGTCCGCCGCGCCGGGGCGCGACTGCGGCGAGGCGGCCGGCTCGGCCTGCGCCCCCGAGGAGTGATCCATCGCCCGCATCGCACCCATGTGCACCTCGGGCACGGACGACGCGCTCGGCGGGTCGGAAGGCTCGGGCGACGACGGCGGGGGGCTCTCCACCGGTGGCTCCGGCGACTGTTCGGGCGGCGGCGGGGCGGACGACCGGGACGCGGAGGGTGACGCGTCGGCCGTGGGCACGTGCGGCTCCGAGGCCGGCGGCCGCCGGCCGGGCGGCGTCGGCTCGGGCTCCGCGGACGCCGACCCGCTCGGGCTCGGCGACGCGCTCCCGTCCTTCATGTCCGGCCCGCCGGCCGAAGGCTCACCGGTGCCGGCCGCGCGCCGTCCGGGCCCGCCCGGCAGGACATGACCGCCGTCCGGCTCGTCCATCTCCCCGTCACCGTCGGCAGACGTGCTCGGCGCGGGCCTCCTGCTCTCGTCGTCACTCACGCTCATACAGCCGGCCGAGGCCAGGACCGCCAGCGACGCGGCGATCCAGACGGCCGCACGGCGGCCGGGGGCTGACAACTGGCGCACGGGGGCACCTCCGGGGCAGGGGACGCGGGTCTCACTGCCCAACTCCCGGCACCCCGCGAGGGACACGCCCGGGGCCCCGGTACCCGCACGGGCCGCCGGCCCGCCTCACGCGGTGAGCGCCCGCGCCAACTCCAGGCCCAGGAAGACCGATCCCAGCCCCACCAGGAGCGAGGCGGCCACGTTCGCCACGGCCAGGAACCGCCACCCCCGCTCGGCCAGGCGCAGCGTCTCGTAGGAGAACGTGGAGTACGTCGTCAGCGCCCCGCACAGTCCCGTGCCGAGCAGCGCGTACGTGCCCGAGGACACCGACGCCCCGGCGACGGCCCCGAGCAGCATGCTCCCCGCGGCGTTGACCACGAACGTGCCCCAGGGGAACACCGAGTCGTGGCGCGCCTGCACCGCACGGTCCGTCAGATACCGCAGCGGGGCCCCGATCGCGGCACCCACCACCACCATCAGCCAGTTCACGGCGCCGCACCCTGCCTCACCAGGACCCTGGCCACCGACGCCGCCAGCCACACCGCGCCGACCGCGCCGGCGACCGTGCCGCCCGCGTACGCCAGCGCGGTGCCCGCCTCCTCCCGTTCCAGCAGCTCGGAGAAGTCGAGCGCGAACGTCGAGAACGTCGTGAACCCGCCCAGCACGCCCACTCCGAGGAACGGCCGCAGCAGCGGCGGGGCAGAGCGGCCGCCCTCGCCGACGAACACCATCAGCACTCCGATGAGCCCGCAGCCGAGGACGTTGACCCAGAACACCGCCCACGGGAAGGCGCCCTCGGGCGCCGGCCACAGCAGGGACGCACCGTACCGCCCGGCCGCGCCCACCGCGCCGCCCGCCGAGATCGCGGCGAGCACCGCCCACTTGTGCGCACCGGCGGTCTCCGCCCGATGCGCGGGCACATGGAGGTCGACGTCCGGATCGATCGCCTCGGCGTCGCCGGCGGGACCCGTCGCCGGACCCGGGGTCACCCGTACCCCAGCTCGTGCAGCCGGTCGTCGTCGATGCCGAAGTGGTGGGCGATCTCGTGCACCACGGTGATCTCGGTCTCGGCGACGACGTCCTCGCGGGACTCACACATCCGCAGCGTCGGCCCGCGGTAGATCGTGATGCGGTCCGGCAGCACGCCCGCGTACCACTCACCGCGGTCCGTCAGCGGAGTCCCCTCGTAGAGCCCGAGCAGATCGGGGTCGTCCGCGGCGGGCTCGTCCTCCACGAACACGGCGACGTTGTCCATCAGCCGTGTCAGTTCGGGCGGGATCCTGTCCAGGGCCTCGGAGACCAGTTCCTCGAACTCCTCGCGCGTCATCTCCAGCACCCGGCCATTGTCGCGTACGCCGTGCGAGTGGTCGCCCCGGCATGGCCGCCCGTTCTCGCGGGCATACGGGACGAATGGCCCGCGAAGCCCAGCAACCGCCCCGCTCGCTCACGTCACCCTCCCCGATCCGCGCCGCACTCGCCCGGCTCGGGCATCGTCTGCCCCGGCGCGGCCGCTCCCCCCGCACCGGGGCCCCGCCCACGCCACTGCTCCACGGCCCGCGGCCGTGGCTCCGGGCGCTGGGTCTGACCGCCGTCGTGATGGCCGGCGCGTGGCTCGGACTGCTCATCGTCGGCAACGTCCGTACGCCCGTCGGCCCCATGGACACCACGATGACGCTCCGCCCGTCCCTGTCCGGCGGAACGAAGATCAACGTGTCACCGCTGGGCGCGCTGGAACTCGACTCCCACACCGCGCCCGTACGTCTCGACGTCGACGTCGACCGCCTCGACCCGGTCCGCTCCCAGCTGCTGGTCGAGCACCCCGAACTGATCTCCGGCCTCGAGGAGGAGATCACCCGCGACGTCCGGGAAGGCACCACCGAACTGGCCGTGCGCTCCTGCGTGGCCGTCGTCTCCGGAGCGACCGCGCTGGGCCTCGCCGTCTACCGCCGCCCTCGCCGGGCCCTCGCGGCGGGCGGCCTCGCGCTCGCCCTGCTGGCCGCGTCCGGCGTCAGCGCGTACGCCTCCTGGAACCCGAAGTCCGTGCTGGAACCGAGGTTCTCCGGACTGCTGACCTCCGCGCCCTCCGTCGTCGGCAACGCACGCTCGATCGTCACCGAGTTCAGCGTCTACCAGGAAGAACTGGCACGGCTCGTCACCAACGTCACCAAGCTCTACGAGGCGACGTCCACCCTCCCCGCCTACAGGCCCGACCCGGGCACGATCCGGGTCCTGCACGTCTCCGACATCCACCTCAACCCGGCGGCGTGGCACATCATCACCTCCCTCGTCGAGCAGTACGGCATCGACGTGATCATCGACTCCGGCGACACGATGGACCACGGCTCGGCCGCCGAGAACGGCTTCCTGGACCCGATCTCCGACCTCGGCGCGCCGTACGTCTGGGTGCGCGGCAACCACGACTCGCTCGTCACGCAGAAGTACCTGAGCGGCCTGAAGAACGTCCACGTCCTCGACGACGGCAGGGCCGTGACCGTGGCGGGGCTGCGCATCGCCGGCAGCGGCGACCCGCAGTTCACGCCCGACCGGTCGGTCGTCGCCCTGGGCGACCCGGCCGAACGGATGATGGGCATCCGGCTGGCCTCCGCCCTGCGCGACCAGAAACGCGCCGGCACACCCGTCGACATCGCCGTCGCGCACAACCCGGTCGCCGCCCGCGAGACCGACGGCACGGTGCCCCTCGTCCTGGCCGGCCACGTCCACCGGCGCCACACCGAGATCCTCAAGCACGGCACCCGCCTGAAGATCGAAGGCTCCACGGGCGGCGGCGGCCTGCGGGCGGTCCAGAACGAGAAGCCGGAGCAGGTACGGGCGTCCGTCCTCTACCTGGACCGGGAGACCCTCCGCATGCAGGCGTGGGACGAGATCACGCTGGGCGGCCTCGGGCTGACGACCGCGGAGGTCAGCCGCCATCTCGCGGAGGACCCGAAACCGGACCCGTCCCCGTCGGGAAGCCCCTCGGGGGTCCCCCTCGGAACACCGGCCTCGAGCGTGCCCAGCCCCTCACCCGCGCCCTCGCTGTAAACCGTTTTGGCGATAGCTCCCCGCATCCCATATGCTTCTCACGTCCCCGACGCGCTGCGAAGCGCCCAGGTGGGCCTTTAGCCCTCATCGTCTAGTGGCCCAGGACGCCGCCCTTTCAAGGCGGTAGCACGGGTTCGAATCCCGTTGGGGGCACGCATCACCATGTGCGAGACTTGTCTCGCACATTGCTTGGTCCTGTGGAGCAGTTTGGAGTGCTCGCCACCCTGTCAAGGTGGAGGCCGCGGGTTCAAATCCCGTCAGGACCGCTGAGACTTGTAAGAGTCTCGTGGCTGGGTAGCTCAGTTGGTACGAGCGATCGCCTGAAAAGCGATAGGTCGCCGGTTCGATCCCGGCCCCAGCCACAACCCCAAGGCCCCGGCTCTTTCCAGCCGGGGCCTTCGCCGTGCGCCCGCCACGAACAGCGGCTCCGGCCCCGCACCCCCGCGGCTCGAACACCGGCCGGGCCGACTTGTCGGCCCGGCCGGTGTTCGAGGCCACCGCGCGAAGCGCGCTACGGGTCCGGGCGGAGCCCGGTTCGGGGCAGGGCGGGGACAGGCCCGCCGCAGGCGCACCCGCCCCCGCCCTCAGACCCGGTCCCCCCGCCGTGCCCACCCCCGTGCCGCCAGCGCCGCGCCCACCACCGTCACCACAAGAACCAGCAGCGCCCAGTCGGGGACCGCCGCCCCCACGCCCGACACCCATTCCTCGACCGCGAACGAGTCGTCGACCGACAGCAGGCCCGGCAGGGACGTCGTGCCGTCGAAGGCGAGGAAGACCGTGCCGAGCACGATGAAGAACAGGCCCGACAGCAGCGACGTCGTGTGCAGTTCGAAACGTCCCACCCGCAGCGCCCGCCCGCGCAGCCACCCCCGGCGGCCCAGGTCGAAACGTTCCCACAGCAGGGCCAGCACGAAGAGGGGGACCGCCATGCCCAGGGCGTAGACCGCCATCAGAAGACCGCCGTAGACCGGGCTGCCGCTCACCGCCGCCACCGTCAAAACGCTGCCCAGGATCGGGCCGGCGCAGAATCCGGCCAGGCCGTAGACCAGCCCGAGGGCGTACACGGACATCGCCGTCGTCGGGCGGATACGGCCGGAGAGCGAGGCGAGACGGCGTGAGGCGAAGCCCATGCCGAGGATCTGGGCGGCGCCCAGCGCCACGATCAGCCAGCCGCCCACAGCGATCAGCAGGTCACGGTGGCCGTAGAACAGCCTGCCGGCGAACGACCCCGCCGCGCCGAGCGGCACGAGTGTGGTGGCCAGGCCCGCGTAGAAGATCCCGGTCCGGGCCAGCAGCCTTCCCGCCGAGTCGACGGAGTACGCGAAGAAGGCGGGCAGCAGCAGCGCGCTGCACGGGCTGATCAGCGCGAGCAGGCCCCCGAGCAAGGCCGCCGGATAGCCGATGCCGCTCACCGGCCGCCGGCCACGCCCGCGGTCTTCTTCGCCGCCTCGATCGCCTCGGTGAACGTCCGCGTCGGCTGGGCGCCGGCGACGGGCATCCCGTTGATCAGGAAGGACGGCGTGGACGTGGCGCCGAGCCCGTACGCCTCCTCCTGGTCCTTCTTCACGGCCGCACGGGCGGCGTCGCTGTCCGTGTCGCGGGCGAAACGGTCGAGGTCGGCCACGCCCGCCTCGTCCGCCAGGGCACGCAGGCGGTCCTTGCCGAAGCCCTTCTCCTTGGCGCCCTCCGCGAACGCGGCGGCGTGGAACTCCCAGAAGCGGTCCTGCTGCCCCGCCGCCCACGCGGCCCGCGCCGCGGACTCCGACTCCTCGCCGAAGATCGGGAAGTTGCGCCACTCGATCCTCAGGGTGCCGTCCTCGACGTACTTCTCGACCAGCTCGGGCTCGGTGTCGCGGGCGAACTTGCCGCAGTAGCCGCAGCGGAAGTCGGCGTACTCGATCAGGACGACGGGGGCGTCGGTGCGGCCCTGCGCCAGCTTGTCGGCGCCGTCGCGGCGGGCGAGCTTCTCGAGACCGGCGTGCGTGCCCGCCTGCGGGTCCGCGGAGGGGTCGGCCACGGACGACGACGAGGAGCCGGCGGACGGCGACGCGTCCGGCTTGGTCGCCGAGTAGGAGGCGTAGCCGAGCAGCAGAGCGGCGGCGACGACGCCCACGCCGATCGCGAGGGGCGTGCGTGAGGTGCGTGCGGTGGAAGAAGGCACGGTGGTACTCCTGGGTGAAGGTCTGACGGGTCCGAGCTGGTGAGAGGGCGGGGCCGTCGGGCCTAGACGCGCAGGACGGAGAGTTCGACCGGCGAGGGCGGTGCCGGCGGCGGCAGCACGGGCAGCGGCGAGGAGACGAGGAACGCCTGGCCGGGCGCTGCCGGGGAGGCGGGCCCGCCCGTCTGGTGCAGAGCGGGCAGCAGCTCGTACGCGGAGGCGCCGCGCGGAGGCGTCCCGGGATGCGCGCCGCTGTCGTCGGCGGCGGTGGACCGGCCGCAGCCCGGGGACTGCACCGGACCGGCGGCCGCGGCGACGACCGTGGCGGCGTCCGGCGCGGCCGCGGGGCCGGGGGGCGCTGCCGCCGCCGTACCCCCGGCGCATCCGAGAAGCACTCCGAGCAGGCCCAGCAGCAGGCTCGCCGTCACCACGAAGCGGTGCCGGCCGTCGCGGCCGATCAGCATGGACGCGCTGTCCCTTCGGAGTGCGGAGTTCGGGTTCGGGTTCGGAGGCGGAGGCAGGGCGGGACTGGACTGGACGGAGCAGGATCGCTCCATACTGCACCAGCTCGCGGACGAAATGGTTCGCCAGTGGTTTCCCGGGGGTGCGATCCTGGAGTCCGTATGTCTACTTCCCTTGCCGAGATCCAGACCCTGCTGGCCGGGGCGTCGCTGCGGGACGCCCACCGGCTCGGCCGCCGTCTCGAAGGCGCCCGCCGCATCCGTAAGCCCGAGGCACGGCAGGCCGTGCTGGACGAGATCGCCGCGGAGGCGGAGAAGTCCGCGGCCCGCATCGTCCGGCGCGCCGGACGCGTGCCCGGGATCACGTATCCCGAGCAGCTGCCCGTCAGCCAGAAGAAGGACGCGATCCTGGAGGCGATACGGGACCACCAGGTCGTGATCGTCGCAGGTGAGACGGGGTCGGGCAAGACGACCCAGATCCCGAAGATCTGCCTTGAACTCGGCCGGGGCGTGCGCGGCATGATCGGCCACACACAGCCCCGCCGCATCGCCGCCCGCACGGTCGCGGAGCGGGTCGCGGAGGAGCTGAACACCCCACTCGGCGAGGCGGTCGGCTGGAAGGTCCGTTTCACCGACCAGGCGAGCGGCGACACCCTCGTCAAGCTGATGACGGACGGCATCCTGCTCGCCGAGATCCAGACGGACCGCGAGCTGCGCGCCTACGACACGATCATCATCGACGAGGCGCACGAGCGGTCGCTGAACATCGACTTCCTGCTCGGCTATCTCGCCCAGTTGCTGCCGAAACGCCCCGACCTCAAGGTCGTGATCACCTCGGCGACGATCGACCCCGAGCGTTTCTCCCAGCACTTCGGGGACGCTCCGATCGTCGAGGTCAGCGGCCGTACGTACCCGGTCGAGGTGCGCTACCGGCCGCTGCTGGAGGAGGGCGCCGAGGAAGCAGCCGACAGCGACCGTGACCAGATCACCGCGATCACGGACGCCGTCGAGGAGCTGATGGGCGAGGGGAAGGGCGACATCCTCGTCTTCCTCTCCGGTGAGCGCGAGATCCGCGACACGGCGGACGCGCTCAACAAGAAGCAGTACAGATTCACCGAGGTGCTCCCCCTCTATGCCCGGCTCTCGCACGCCGAGCAGCACCGGGTGTTCCAGCAGCACACCGGCCGCCGGATCGTGCTGGCGACGAACGTCGCGGAGACGTCGCTGACCGTCCCCGGTATCAAGTACGTGATCGACCCGGGCACCGCCCGTATCTCCCGCTACAGCCACCGCACCAAGGTGCAGCGGCTGCCGATCGAGCCGGTCAGCCAGGCCAGCGCCAACCAGCGCAAGGGCCGCTGCGGCCGTACGTCGGACGGCATCTGCATCCGGCTCTACTCCGAGGACGACTTCAACGCCCGTCCCGAGTTCACGGACGCGGAGATCCTGCGGACGAACCTGGCGTCCGTCATCCTGCAGATGACCGCGGCCGGTCTCGGCGACATCGAGAAGTTCCCCTTCATCGACCCGCCGGACCACCGCAACATCCGCGACGGTGTGCAGCTCCTCCAGGAACTGGGCGCGTTCGACCCGGCACAGAAGGACCCTCGCAAGAAGCTCACCGAGATGGGCCGCAAGCTGTCCCAGCTCCCGGTCGACCCGCGGCTGGCGCGCATGGTTCTCGAGGCCGACAAGAACGGCTGCGTCCGCGAGGTCATGGTCATCGCGGCCGCCCTCTCCATCCAGGACCCGCGAGAGCGCCCCGCCGAGAAGCAGGCCCAGGCCGACCAGCAGCACGCCCGGTTCAAGGACGAGACGTCCGACTTCCTGGCGTATCTCAACCTCTGGCGGTACGTCCGCGAGCAGCAGAAGGAGCGCGGCTCCTCCAGCTTCCGCCGGATGTGCAAGCAGGAGTATCTGAACTTCCTGCGCATCCGTGAGTGGCAGGACATCTACTCTCAGCTGCGCACGGTGGCCAAGCAGATGGGTATCCATCTGGGCGAGGACGACGCGCCCGAGCAGTCCGTGCACGTCTCACTCCTCGCCGGCCTGCTGTCGCACGTCGGGATGAAGGACGTGAAGGAAGGCGCGAAGAACGAGTATCTGGGCGCCCGCAACGCCAAGTTCGCGATCTTCCCCGGCTCCGCCCTCTTCAAGAAGCCGCCGCGGTTCGTGATGTCCGCCGAGCTGGTGGAGACGTCCCGCCTGTGGGCCAGGGTCAACGCGAAGATCGAACCGGAGTGGATCGAACCGCTCGCCCAGCATTTGCTGAAGCGTACGTACAGCGAACCGCACTGGGAGAAGGACGCGGCGGCGGTGATGGCGTACGAGAAGGTGACGCTGTACGGCGTGCCGATCGTCGCCCAGCGCAAGGTCGACTACGGGCGGATCGACCCGGAGGTCTCGCGTGACCTCTTCATCCGCAACGCGCTGGTCGAAGGCGACTGGCGCACGCACCACAAGTTCTTCGCGGACAACCGCAGGCTGCTGACCGAGGTCGAGGAGCTGGAGCACCGGGCCCGCCGGCGCGACATCCTCGTCGACGACGAGACGCTGTTCGACTTCTACGACCAGCGGGTGCCCGAACACGTCGTATCGGGCGCGCACTTCGACTCCTGGTGGAAGCACAAGCGTCGTGAGCAGCCGGAACTGCTCGACTTCGAGCGCGAGATGCTCATCAACGAGAAGGCGGGCGAGGTCACCAAGGACGACTACCCGGACTCCTGGCGGCAGGGCCGGCTGAAGTTCCGGGTGACGTACCAGTTCGAGCCCGGCACGGACGCGGACGGCGTCACCGTCCACATCCCGCTGCAGGTGCTGAACCAGGTCACGGACGAGGGTTTCGACTGGCAGATCCCCGGCCTGCGGGAGGACGTGGTCACCGAACTGATCCGTGCACTGCCGAAACCGATCCGCCGCCACTACGTGCCCGCGCCGAACTACGCGAAGGCGTTCCTGGAGAGAGCCGTGCCGCTTCAGGAGCCGCTGCCGGTGACACTCGCGCGCGAGCTCCAGCGGATGGTCGGCGTGCCGGTCTCGGCGGCGGACTTCGACCTCTCCCGCGTGCCCGACCACCTGAAGATCACCTTCCGGATCGTCGACGAGCGGCGGAAGAAGCTCGCGGAGGACAAGGACCTGGAGGCGCTTCGGCTCCAGCTGAAGCCGAAGGCCCGTCAGGCGCTCTCCCAGGCCGCCGCGGCCGCCACGACGGGCCCTGCGGGCTCCGGGGAGGCCCTGGAGCGCACCGGCCTCACGGACTGGACGATCGGCACGCTGGCGAAGGTCTTCGAGACCCGGCGGGCCGGCCAGCCGGTCAAGGCGTTCCCCGCCCTCGTGGACGAGGGCACCTCCGTCTCCGTACGGCTCTTCGACACCGAGGCGGAGCAGGCGCAGGCCATGTGGCAGGGCACCCGCCGCCTGATCATGCTCAACATCCCGGTGAGCCCGGCGAAGTTCGCTTCCGACAAGCTGACGAACCAGCAGAAGCTGGCGCTGTCCCGCAATCCGCACGGTTCGATCCAGGCCCTCTTCGAGGACTGTGCCCTGGCCGCCGCCGACCGGCTGATCTCGGAGCACGGCGGCCCTGCGTGGGACGAGGAGTCGTTCCGGAAGCTGTTCGACAAGGTCCGCGCCGACCTCGTCGACCTCACCGTGCGCACGATCGACCAGGTGCAGCAGATCCTGGCGGCCTGGCAGGCGTGTGAGCGCCGTCTGAAGGCCACGAACAGCCTGGTCCTCATCGACAACGTCAAGGACGTACGCGAGCAGCTGGCGGCCCTCGTGCCCGCGGGCTTCGTGACCCGCGCCGGGCTGCGCAGGCTGCCGGACCTGATGCGCTACCTGATCGCGGTGGACCGCCGTCTCCAGCAGATGCCGACAGCCGTCCAGCGCGACACCACGCGCATGCAGAAGGTCCACGAGATGCAGGACGAGTACGCCTGGCTGCTGGAGCAGATGCCGCAGGGCCGGCCCGTGCCGCAGGCGGTCCTGGACATCCGCTGGATGATCGAGGAGCTGCGGGTGAGCTACTTCGCGCACGCACTGGGCACGGCGTACCCGGTGTCCGACAAGCGGATCGTGAAGGCGATCGACGCGCTGGCGCCGTGACGGGCCCGTCGCCCGGAGTGAGTTCGACCTGATGGTCGCACCTGCTGTACAGTCTTGTCCGCAGCCAAGAGAGCAGTCACCGGCTGCGAAACCTGGTCCTGTGGAGCAGTTTGGAGTGCTCGCCACCCTGTCAAGGTGGAGGCCGCGGGTTCAAATCCCGTCAGGACCGCGTGAAGCAGCGAAAGCCCGCATCAACACGATGCGGGCTTTCGCCGTATGCCACACCGGCCCGCATCAACACGATGCGGGCCTTCGCCGTCCGCCACACGGAGGACGCGCCCGCGGCGGAGCCGCCATCGGACACGGCAGATCCCGTCAGGACCGCCTGAAACACCCGAAGCCCGCAGCAACACGACGCCGGTCCTTTCGCCGTGCGTGGCGCGTGGTGCGCCGGCCCGAGGCGGACTCTCGTCGTGCCGGGGCGTCTTGACGGAGTCACCTGCCGCCGGTACCCAGTCATTAAGGGACGGCACACACCCGGAGGTGACGTGCATGGCGGCGTCCACGGCAAGGCGGTACGAGACCAGAGCACTGCTGCGCGCCCATCTGTCGGCCTATTCCGGCTACCGGCACCTCACAAGGTCCTGCCCCATCTGTCATCGCCTCCTGCGGCTCGCCATGGAGCGCCCTGAGCACGAACCTCAGGACCGCGGACCGCAGGCGCCCCTACCGCAAGCCGTCCAGTCGGCACCCGAGCCCTCCCGCGACGCGCCGCACGAGCCGGCGTCAGCCGATGACAAAGGTCCCACCAAGGAGTGACCAACGGCCGCTCTGTGGGGGTCTTTTCCGTGACAGGCTCGAGTTTGGCAAGGGTCGGGCGGTGTGACGGGTGTCACCGAACTGGTTTTCAGAACCACGGCACTCAGACCCTCCCGACAACCGTCGGATTTAATATGTGCCATTGCACTCCCCTTCAGGGACGGTCCGGCACAGGTCGGCACAAGGCACCCCATGACGGCACCAGGCAGCCCCGTGCCGGCACCGGACACCCCACACCCCTCCCGGACAACAAAAATCGCGCTGGACCCGGCGGAGTCCAGCGCGATCGATGACAAGGTCTGTTGGGGCAGACACCGTCACATGGAGCTAGGGGTGGGCGATCCGAGGTGGGGGCCCCGGAAACGCCCGGTCAAACGGGGTGTGTTCAGGCCTCGCTGCGCTGCTGCGGGATTCCCGCAAGCAGTGCGCGGACCTCTGCCTCGCGGTACCGGCGATGTCCTCCGAGCGTGCGGATGGACGTGAGCTTGCCTGCCTTGGCCCAGCGGGTGACCGTCTTCGGGTCCACGCGGAACATGGTGGCAACCTCAGCCGGGGTCAGCAGCGGCTCGGCATCAGGGGTGCGAGCGGTCATGAGCGGCCTCCTCGGGAGAACCGAACCTTCTCGGTTCTTTCCTCTAAATTCTGCACCTTGACCCGCGTTGCCCGAAATGGCGGACGCGGGTCGAGTCGGTTATAGGACGAACGGCTTGTCCTCGGCACTACAACTACACCATCTGTCCAGCGACGTCGGCCAAACCGATGGAATTGCCCTCTCAGGTGTCCATCAGCGGCCGAAGCCCGATGGACCATGCCATAACGGACAGTCACGTCACAGTAACGATCAGTCACAGAGCGATCAGGAGTCGCCAGACCCCCCATAGAGTGCAATGCTGAGTATTCCGCCCTTACTTGGACGGAAGGAACCCTCCCCGGACTCCTTGTCCTATTTTGACACGAGGGTAGGTGATGGGCGCAAGGGCGCGGTTAGTGCAGTCCGTCACGCTTGAGGCAAGTGCCCGGATCGGGACCTACGTCCTGTAGGCAGCGGGACCCGGACAACGAAGTCGGGCTTCAGTTCGCGAACCGAAGGTCCCTGACGACCCGCCAGCGCTCCGTCAGCCGGGCGTACGCCTCCGCCGCCCCCTCGCCGTCGCCGGCCCGCAGCGCCGCGATGCCTTCCGTCACATCGGCCGCCGAACGGTCCTTGGCCAACTGCTCTCCGGAGAGCGCGTGCACCAGCCCGCCGTAGTCGAGCTCGACGAGCGAGCGCGGGTGGAACTCCTCCAGCCAGCGGCCCACGTCCACCAGCGCGTCGGTCAGCGGACCCTCGTCGATCGTCTCCCGTAGCGTCCGCAGGGCCCGCGCCACCCGGCGGCGCGCCTGGACCATCGGCGTCCGGTAGCGCAGGACGGGCGCGGCCGGCCCCGCCGCCTCGTACTCCCGCTCCTCGTCGGCGAAGAGCGTGAACCAGCCGACCGGGACATGCCAGAGGGCCGTCCTGATCCACGGCCGGGCGTCCGGGTTGCGGGCGCGCCACTGATCGAAGTCCGCCTCCGCCTGCCCTCGTACGACCGGCGGCAGCGCCGCGTCCAGCAACGGCGCGGGCAGCTGCCGGGTGAGCTCCTCGAGGGCCAGCCAGCCGCGCAGCCGGGTCCGCCACGGGCAGACGCAGACGACTCCGTCGACATCGGCCACGAACGCGTCGGCGCTCTCGTGGACGGGGACCGGGATGGGCGGGGTGGGCAGCAAGTCGGCCAGGGAGCGGCGCAGTTCGTCCTGCGCGGTCGGCGTGGCGTCCCGGCGGGCGTAGCGGGCCCAGTGGCCGCGCTCCGGCTCGGGGAAGGCCGCCAGCGGCTCGTAGACCCGCAGATAGGCCGCGTAAGGGACGAGGACCGAGGACAGCGCTGGCATGCCGTGATCCTTCCACGCCGGTACCCCGCGAGAGGGTGATCTCCGGCACTGGGTCGGATCTACGCACGCGTAGGACTTACCCTCTTGCCCAATCGGACCTTCCCGGCCATCCCCTGCCACAAGCGACCGGGGTGATCGCGGAGGGCCGCACCCGCCGCTTCGTACTTGGGAGTCACCACCGTGACCGATGTGACCGGCGTCAATGCCGACGTACTGCACACCCTGTTCCGATCGGAACAAGGGGGCCACGAGCAAGTCGTGCTGTGTCAGGACCGCGCCAGTGGCCTGAAGGCTGTCATCGCCATCCACTCCACCGCCATGGGACCGGCCCTCGGCGGCACCCGCTTCTACCCGTACACGTCCGAGCAGGAGGCCGTCGCCGACGCGCTGAACCTCTCGCGGGGGATGTCGTACAAGAACGCCATGGCCGGTCTCGACCACGGCGGCGGCAAGGCCGTGATCATCGGCGATCCCGAGCAGATCAAGTCGGAGGAACTCCTGCTGGCCTACGGCCGCTTCGTGGACTCCCTCGGCGGCCGCTACGTGACCGCCTGCGACGTCGGTACCTACGTCGCCGACATGGACGTCGTCGCACGTGCGAGCCGCTGGGTCACCGGCAGGTCCCCCGAGAACGGCGGCGCGGGGGACTCCTCCGTGCTGACGGCCTACGGCGTCTTCCAGGGCATGCGGGCCTCCGCCCGGCACCTGTGGGGCGAGCCGACCCTGCGGGGCCGCAGGGTGGGCGTCGCCGGCGTCGGCAAGGTCGGCCACTACCTGGTCGAGCATCTGGTCTCCGACGGCGCGGAGGTCGTGATCACCGACGTGCGCGAGGAGTCGGTGCGCCGGGTCCTCGACCGGCACCCGCAGGTCACCGCAGTCGCCGACACGGCCACCCTGATCCGTACCGAGGGTTTGGACGTCTACGCCCCCTGCGCGCTCGGCGGGGCCCTGAACGACGCGACCGTGCCCGCCTTGACGGCGAAGGTCGTCTGCGGCGCGGCCAACAACCAGCTGGCGCACCCCGGCGTCGAGAAGGACCTCGCGGACCGCGGGATCCTCTACGCCCCCGACTACGTGGTGAACGCCGGCGGTGTCATTCAGGTCGCCGACGAACTGCACGGGTTCGACTTCGACCGGTGCAAAGCCAAGGCGTCGGAGATCTTCGACACCACACTGGCAATATTCGCACGTGCGAAGACTGACGGAATTCCGCCGGCTGCGGCGGCCGACCGGATCGCCGAGCAGCGCATGGCGGAGGCCCACGGTCGCTGACCGTGGGGCACCGGCCCTCCGACCTCGGGGAGACATGACTCACCCCGGTCGGCGGGTCGACCGTCGCGAAAGGGTTAAAATCGCAGCTGACCAGCGAGGACAGGGCTCCTCGCCGGTCCTGCGAAGGGGCATCGGATGCGGGCGGCGTACCGTATGGCCGCGGAAGCAGGTACCGTTGAAGCCCTGCGGACCGGTCTCTCCGAGGAGAGCCCGTTCCGACTCATGAACGCGTGTCAAGACTCTGGGGCCGTCGAGCCCCGTCACCGAGGGGGTCGAGCCATGGGGCGCGGCCGGGCCAAGGCCAAGCAGACAAAGGTCGCCCGCCAGCTGAAGTACAACAGCGGCGGGACTGACCTGTCGCGTCTGGCCAACGAGCTGGGCGCTTCGACTTCGAGTCAGCCTCCGAACGGCGAGCCGTTCGAGGACGACGACGAGGACGACGACCCGTACGCACAGTACGCGGATCTGTACAACGACGACGAGGACGAGGACGACGAGTCCGGCCCGTCGTCGCGACAACGCCGCGGCGCTTGACGCTGTACTGCCACTGACCCGGTCCTGGGGCGACCCCGGACCGGGTTCTGTGCTGTCAGCTCCGGACCCGGTCTTCCGGATCCCGCTGGGTTCGCCCGCGCGATCCGAAAGAGCGGGTTCCGCCGCCGACGGCCTTCCGACTGCTACGACGCATATGTACCGGTCAGCTCGGCACCCGTGTGCTCGGCGCCGGTCCGCTCGACGATGCTGCCGGCGACCCAGGCGTCGACCCCGCGATCGGCCAGTGTGGTCAGCGCCACGTCGACGGACTCCTGCGGGACGACGGCCATCATGCCGACTCCCATGTTCAGCGTCTTCTCCAGTTCCAGCTGCTCGACCCGACCGGCTCTGCCGACGAGTTCGAACACCGGTCCGGGCGTCCAGGTCGACCGGTCGACGACGGCGTGCAGCGTGTCGGGTACGACACGTGCCAGGTTGTTGGCGAGGCCGCCGCCGGTGATGTGGCTGAACGCGTGCACCTCGGTGGTCCGGGTGAGCGCCAGGCAGTCCAGCGAGTAGATCTTGGTGGGCTCGAGCAGTTCCTCGCCGAGGGTCCGGCCGAACTCCTCCACCTGCTGCTCCAGCGACATCTTCGCCAGGTCGAACAGCACGTGCCGGACCAGCGAGTACCCGTTGGAGTGAAGACCGGACGACGCCATGGCGATGACCGCGTCACCCTTGCGGATGCGATCCGGGCCCAGCAGCCGGTCCGCCTCGACCACGCCGGTCCCGGCGCCCGCGACGTCGAAGTCGTCCGGGCCGAGCAGGCCCGGGTGCTCCGCGGTCTCGCCGCCGACCAGCGCCGTACCGGCGAGCACACAGCCCTCGGCGATGCCCTTGACGATGCCGGCGACCCGCTCCGGGTGGACCTTGCCGACACAGATGTAGTCGGTCATGAACAGCGGCTCGGCGCCGCAGACGACGATGTCGTCCATGACCATGGCCACCAGGTCGTGGCCGATCGTGTCATACACGCCCAGCTGGCGGGCGACGTCGACCTTCGTGCCCACGCCGTCGGTGGCGGAGGCGAGGAGCGGGCGCTCGTAGCGCTTGAGGGCGGAGGCGTCGAAGAGTCCGGCGAAGCCGCCCAGGCCGCCGAGTCCGGCGACCTCGGGGCGCTGCGTCTTCTTCACCCACTCCTTCATCAGCTCCACCGCGCGGTCGCCCGCCTCGATGTCGACACCCGCTGTTCTGTAGGACGCTGCCGCGTGGCCGGCACCGGTACCCGCGTGCTGAGCACGCTCGGAAGATTCAGCAGACATGCTGGAGAACTTTCGTGTCGTACTGCAGGGGGATCACGGGCGACGGAGCGCGTCGGCGGCGTCGGAGCCGCCCGCAAGCTCGGTCTCCAGGAGCTGCTTGCCGAGCAGCTCGGGGTCGGGGAGCTCCATCGGGTACTCGCCGTCGAAGCAGGCACGGCACAGGTTCGGCTTGGCGATGGTGGTCGCCTCGATCATGCCGTCGATGGAGATGTACGCCAGGGAGTCGGCGCCCAGCGAGGTGCCGATCTCGTCGATCGTCATGCCGTTGGCGATGAGCTCGGCGCGGGTCGCGAAGTCGATGCCGAAGAAGCAGGGCCACTTCACCGGGGGAGACGAGATCCGGATGTGGACCTCGGCGGCGCCGGCCTCGCGGAGCATCTTGACCAGGGCCCGCTGGGTGTTGCCGCGGACGATCGAGTCGTCCACGACGACCAGCCGCTTGCCCCGGATGACTTCCTTGAGCGGGTTCAGCTTGAGGCGGATGCCCAGCTGGCGGATGGTCTGGGACGGCTGGATGAAGGTGCGGCCCACATAGGCGTTCTTCACCAGGCCGGAGCCGTAGGGGATGCCGCTGGCCTCTGCGTAACCGATGGCCGCCGGCGTGCCCGACTCCGGCGTCGCTATGACCAGGTCGGCGTCGGCAGGGGCTTCCTTGGCCAGTCTGCGGCCCATCTCCACACGGGAGAGGTAGACGTTCCGGCCGGCGATGTCGGTGTCGGGGCGAGCCAGGTAGACGTACTCGAAGACACAGCCCTTGGGCTTCGCTTCTGCGAATCGCGAACTGCGGAGGCCGTTCTCGTCGATGGCGATGAGCTCGCCGAGCTCGATCTCACGGACGAAGCTGGCGCCGCAGATGTCGAGGGCGGCGGTCTCGGACGCGACGACCCAGCCGCGCTCGAGGCGGCCGAGGACCAGCGGGCGGATGCCCTGGGGGTCACGGGCCGCGTAGAGAGTGCCCTCGTCCATGAAGACGAGCGAGAAGGCTCCCCGCACATCGGGGAGGACCTTGGCGGCCGCCTCCTCGACGGTCAGCGGCTTGCCGTCGTCGTCGACCTGGCCGGCGAGCAGCGCGGTGATCAGATCGGTGTCGTTGGTCGCGGCGACCTGGGTGGCCCGGCCGTCCTCCTTGGGGAGTTCGGCGACCATCTCGGCGAGCTGCGCCGTGTTGACCAGGTTTCCGTTGTGGCCGAGCGCGATGGAGCCGTGGGCGGTGGCCCGGAAGGTCGGCTGCGCGTTCTCCCACACCGAGGCGCCCGTGGTCGAGTAGCGGGCGTGACCGACCGCGATATGACCCTTGAGGGAACCGAGGGAGGTTTCGTCGAAGACCTGCGAGACCAGGCCCATGTCCTTGAAGACGAGGATCTGGGAGCCGTTGCTCACCGCGATTCCCGCGGATTCCTGGCCTCGATGTTGGAGGGCGTAGAGCCCGAAGTAAGTGAGCTTCGCGACCTCTTCTCCCGGAGCCCAGACACCGAAGACGCCGCAGGCGTCCTGGGGGCCCTTCTCACCGGGGAGCAGGTCGTGGTTGAGTCGTCCGTCACCACGTGGCACGCCACCGAGTGTAGGCGAGATCGACCACTGGTCCGAATTGGGGACGCCGTCGGACCGGGCCCTCAAGGCGCGCGGGGCACGCCTCGGGCACGATCGCCGGTGCCTGCCGAGGTGTGCGCGACCTCCTCGGACGTCCGGAAAGTGCGTCCAGCGCCCCGTCCACGATCCAAGACGACGGCTCGTATCCCGCGCGGGCCAGGGCTTCGGCACCCCGGCCCGGCCGCATCGACTTGATCACCCTCCGTCAAACCGGCCCCGCCCCGGTCGGAGCGCGGCGCCTTGGTCGACCGGCGTGGGAGTGTGCTAGTTCACACGCTCACTTCTCGCCGGGGATCTCCGCGGCGACCGCGGCGATGCCTTCGCCGTCCGGCCCGGTGAGGGTCAGGGAGCGGTGGTTCAGCTCGTACGTCGCCGTCCCTTCGAGGACCTTGACGAGCTTGCGCTCGACGTCCATCTCGGGGCCGTCGCACAGCTTCCTGGTGGAGGCGAGCCGGCCGAAGGCGATCGAGTCCTCGGAGATCTCGGCGGTGCCGGTGAAGCGGTTGCAGCCGAGGCTGCCGCGGACGGAGCCGTCCTTTCCGAAGGTCAGATACGCCTTGTCCTGCGCGCCGGCGGGCAGCGACGCCGCCGTGTCTCCCAGGACCAGGCCGTTCACCACCCACTTGGTGCCCACCAGCGGCGCGGGCTGCTGCGAGGTGAGGGCGATGGAGTCGCCCTTCTCCGTCGTGAGGATCAGCCTGCCGTCGGTCAGCTCCGCCTTGAGCCGGCCGGTGAGTGCGGCCCGCAGCGCGTCCTCGAAGTTCTGGACCTTCTCCCCGCAGGCCATCTCGGTCATCTCGGCGGGCCGCACGGTGACCGTGTCGCCCTCCACCGACACATCCGCACCGAAGTGGTTGCACCCGTAGTTGCCCCGGGCCCTGCCCTTGTCGGTGATCTCGACGTGTGCGCCGTCCGGCGCCTCGGTCCTCGTGCCGTCGACGGTGAGGCTGTCGACGGTCCAGTGGACGCCGGCCACGGGCACGTCAGGCTGCACGGTCCCGCCGCCGGAACCGGACCCCGGACCGGACTCCGCGCCGCAGGCGGCGAGCGCGATGACGGCCAGGGCGGTGACTGGGATGCTCAGCTGGGTGCGCATACCGGTGGGACGGAGCGACCTGTACGCCGGTTCCGTCGTCTCACCCGTACGGCTCAGCGTGCGCCGCGCCCGCACGGCTCGACGTGCGGCGGGGGTGCGCCGCTCAGCCCCTGCCCGCACGGCTTCGGCGTGCGGGCGCGCATGGCTCCGCGTGCGGCGGGACGCGCCGCTCAGCCCAGGATCGGCAGCAGCGCCCCGAGGTCGGCACGCTCCCCGCTCGCGGTGACCTTCGCCGCCTCGAGCGCGTCCCGCCATCCCGTACGGCCGGTGGCCAGGCGGATCCAGGTCAGCGGATCGGCCTCCACGACGTTGGGCGGGGTGCCCCGGGTGTGCCGGGGGCCCTCGACGCACTGCACGACCGCGAACGGCGGGACCCGCACCTCCGTCGACGCGCCCGGCGCCTTGACCGCCAGCGCGTCGGCGAGCAGCCGGGAGCACGCGGCCAGCGCCCGGCGGTCGTACGGGACGCCCAGCCCGGTCGCGTCGTTCAGGTCGTCGGTGTGGACGATCAGCTCGACGGTACGGGTGACCATGAAATCCCCGAGCCGCATGCCGCCGAACCGCATCGGTACGAGCCGCTCCGCGGACGCGTCCGGCAGCAGCTCCTCCAGGTCCGCGGCCGTACGGTCGTACAGCTCGGCGACGGAGCCGCCGTCGGCGAACGCCCTGGTGTCCTCGTCCACCTGCCCGGCCGCCGTGACCGTCGCGAAGGGCCAGTCGAGCAGCGCCAGGTCCCGGTGGCCGGGCTCCGGCAGCCGCAGATACCGCGCGACGAGCCCGGAGACCATCGCGATGTGCGCGGCGAGCTCCCGCACGGTCCAGTCACCGAGCCGCGTCGGCAGCGCGAACTGCTCCTCGGTGAGCGTGCCCACCGCCTGCCGCACCTGCCCGAACTGGGCGAGGACGGCGGCGCGGGTGATGTCGGGATCGTAGGCGCGAAGACGCTTCCTGGCCGGTGGCATGAGCCGACCCTACGGGGTGCGCATGCCGTCGGGCGCGGGTTTCTCGACGACGAACGCCTCGCCGTTCGCCGGGACTCCGATCCCGCGCCAGCGGAACGGGATCCCGACCGCCGTGTCGGGGTCCGGGCCGTCCATCAGCTGGAAGTGCAGGTGCGCTTCGGTGGAGTTGCCCGAGTTCCCGCACCTGGCGATCTGCCGGCCCGCCCGCACCCGGTCGCCGGGACGGACGGTCACGGAGCCCCGTTGCAGATGGCCGTACGCGGCGTACACTCCGTCGCCGAGGTCGAGGACGACGTGGTTGCCGAAGACCTTGCGCACCCCGGCGATGTCCCGGAGCGACGCCTCGACCAGCATCAGATAGAGCACCGCGGGCAGGGAGTTGCGGCTGAGGTGGTCGCGCTGGCGGTCCTCGGTGTGCACGACCGTGGCGTCCGCGACCGCGTACAGCGGTTCGCCGAAGGCGGGAAAGTCCCGGTTGCGGCGCACGAGCGGCCACAGGGCCCGGAACCCCGGCCGGCCGCCCTCCGCCGGCTCGGCCAGGACGTCGATGGCGTACGTCTGCCCGTAGCCGTGGGTGCCGTGGCTCGGCGTCCGCTCGGCCGGGCTGTTCAGCGCCGCCCAGCGGCCGCGGACGGGGGGCTCGGTCTCGACGGGGTCGCGCGGGTCCCGGCGCTGCACGCGCCGGGCCCGGGCGGAGGCGCCCACGAGTATCGCGAGCGAGATCAGCGCGGGAAGCCAGACCCAGTACATCGCGAACGGGAGGCCGACGGTGACCTCGAGCAGGACGAGCACGAAGAACGCCACCCAGCTCAGCCGGTAGACCCTCCTGAACAGTTTGCCGACGGGCATTCCCGGTCCCCCTTGTCGTGTCACGGGCACGCGGCGGTCAGCACCACGAGCAGTGGGACCACTCGGGCCCCGGGCACCTCGTAGCGGCCGCGCCCCGTCATGTGGAGCCAGCCCGCACCGGTCAGCTGGCGCAGGTGGTGGTAGATCTGGCCGGTGGTGCCGAGCCCTTCGAGCTCGGCCAGCTCGGCGGCGGTGCGGCGGCCGCCGAGGATCTCGCGCAGCAGGCGCAGCCGGACGGCGCTGCCGAGGGCGGCCAGTGACTCCGCGGCCCGCGCACGGTCACCGGCCTCCTCGTCCAGCAGGTCGGCAGTGCGCACCCCGTACTGCCACTCGTACCGCTCCTGCGTGGGCAGGCGTACGGCTCCGGTGAACAGCACGCCGCCGTCCGCCGCCGCCTCGCCCGCCTGGGCGAGTTGCTGCTTCAGACCTTCCAGTGCCCAGAAATCGCCTTCGGCTGCACCCGTGGTGGCCGGTGAGGCGCCTTCGAGCGCCGCCATCCGCCGCTCGAGTTCGGCGACGCGCTGCTCCAGATCCATGAGGCGAGATTACGTAACTACGTAATCTCGTGCAAGCGACATACGCAGAAGCCCCCGCTCCGGCGGACCGGAACGGGGGCTTCCTCAATGGATGTCGGGCGAGCTGTGCCGACGGACTCCGCAGGACGCGTCCTGCCTCACGAGCCCTGTCAGACGGGCCCTGTCAGACGGGCCCGTCGCACGAGCCCTGTCAGACGAGCAGACCCGGGATCGTCTCCTCGTGTGCCGTACGGAGCTCGCTCAGCGGGATGCTGAACTCGCCCTGCACCTCCACCGCCTCGCCGTCGACGACACCGATACGGGTCGCGGGCAGACCGCGCGCGCCGCACATGTCGGTGAAACGGAGTTCCTCGCTGCGCGGGACGGCGACGACCGCGCGGCCGGCCGACTCGCTCAGCAGGAGGGTGAAGGCGTCCAGGCCGTCCGGGACGACCAGGCGCGCGCCCTTGCCGCCGCGGAGGCAGGACTCGACCACGGCCTGGATCAGGCCGCCGTCGGACAGGTCGTGCGCCGCGTCGATCATGCCGTCGCGGGAGGCCGAGATCAGGATCTCGCCCAGCAGCTTCTCCCGGTCGAGGTCGACCTTCGGCGGCAGCCCGCCGAGGTGGTCGTGGACGACCTGGGACCAGGCCGAACCGCCGAACTCCTCGCGGGTGTCACCGAGCAGGTAGAGCAGCTGTCCCTCTTCGGCGAACGCGATCGGCGTGCGGCGGTTGACGTCGTCGATCACGCCCAGCACGGCCACGACCGGCGTCGGGTGGATCGCGGTCTCGCCAGTCTGGTTGTAGAGCGAGACGTTGCCGCCGGTGACCGGCGTGCCGAGTTGGAGGCAGCCGTCCGCGAGACCGCGGGTGGCCTCGGCGAACTGCCACATGACGTCCGGGTCCTCCGGCGAGCCGAAGTTCAGGCAGTCCGAGATCGCGAGCGGCTTCGCACCGGAGGCCGCGACGTTGCGGTACGCCTCCGCCAGCGCGAGCTGCGCACCCGCGTACGGGTCGAGCTTGGCGTACCGGCCGTTGCCGTCGGTCGCCATGGCCACACCCAGGTTCGACTCCTCGTCGATCCGGACCATGCCGGCGTCCTCGGGCTGGGCGAGCACGGTGTTGCCCTGAACGAAGCGGTCGTACTGGTCGGTGATCCACGCCTTGGACGCCTGGTTCGGGGAGGCGACCAGCTTGAGGACCTGCTCGCGCAGCTCGTCGGCGTCTGCCGGACGGGCCAGCTTGTTCGCGTCGTCGGCCTGGAGCGCGTCCTGCCAGGACGGGCGGGCGTACGGACGGTGGTACACCGGACCCTCGTGCGCGACCGTACGCGGGGGTACGTCGACGATCTGCTCGCCGTGCCAGAAGATCTCCAGGCGCTCGCCCTCGGTCACCTCACCGATGACGGTGGCGATGACGTCCCACTTCTCGCAGATCTCCAGGAAGCGCTCGACCTTGTCGGGCTCGACGATCGCGCACATGCGCTCCTGCGACTCGCTCATGAGGATCTCCTCCGGCGAGAGCGTCGCGTCGCGCAGCGGCACGGTGTCCAGCTCGACGCGCATACCGCCGGAGCCGGCGCTCGCCAGCTCGGAGGTGGCGCAGGACAGACCCGCGCCGCCGAGGTCCTGGATGCCCGCGACGAGCTTCTCCTTGAAGATCTCGAGGGTGCACTCGATCAGGAGCTTCTCCTGGAACGGGTCGCCGACCTGCACGGCGGGCCGCTTGGCCGGACCGGTCGCCTCGAACGTCTCGGACGCGAGGACCGAGACGCCGCCGATGCCGTCGCCGCCGGTGCGGGCGCCGTACAGGATGACCTTGTTGCCGGGGCCGGACGCCTTCGCGAGGTGGATGTCCTCGTGCCTCATCACGCCGATGCAGCCGGCGTTGACCAGCGGGTTGCCCTGGTAGCAGGAGTCGAAGACGACCTCGCCGCCGATGTTCGGCAGGCCGAGGCAGTTGCCGTAGCCGCCGATGCCGGCGACGACGCCGGGCAGCACGCGCTTCGTGTCGGGGTGGTCGGCCGCGCCGAAGCGCAGCGGGTCCACCACGGCGACCGGGCGGGCGCCCATCGCGAGGATGTCGCGGACGATGCCGCCCACGCCGGTGGCCGCGCCCTGGTAGGGCTCGATGTACGAGGGGTGGTTGTGCGACTCCACCTTGAAGGTGACCGCGTAGCCCTGCCCGACGTCGACGACGCCCGCGTTCTCCCCGATGCCGACGAGCATGGCGTCGTTGGCGGGGACCTTCTCGCCGAACTGCTTCAGGTGGACCTTGCTGCTCTTGTAGGAGCAGTGCTCGGACCACATGACGCTGTACATCGCGAGCTCGGCGCCGGTGGGACGGCGGCCCAGGATCTCGCGGATGCGCGCGTACTCGTCCTCCTTGAGACCGAGCTCCTTCCAGGGCTGCTCGGCGTCCGGGGTCCCGCCCGCGTGCTTGACGGTGTCGAGGCTCATGCGCTGACCAACTTCTTCAAAATCGAGGTGAAGAATCCGAGCCCGTCGGTACGGCCCGTGCCGACCAGCGGCTCCACCGCGTGCTCGGGGTGCGGCATCAGGCCGACCACGTTGCCCGCGGCGTTGGTGATGCCGGCGATGTCGCGCAGCGAACCGTTCGGGTTGCCGTCGAGGTAGCGGAAGGCGACGCGGCCCTCCGCCTCCAGCTCGTCGAGCGTGTGCTCGTCGGCGACGTAACGGCCGTCGATGTTCTTCAGCGGTACGGAGATCTCCTGGCCCGGCGCGTAGTCGGCCGTCCACGCCGTGTCCGCGTTCTCCACCCGCAGCTTCTGGTCACGGCAGATGAAGTGGAGGTGGTTGTTGCGCAGCATCGCGCCCGGCAGCAGATGCGACTCGGTGAGGATCTGGAAGCCGTTGCAGATACCGAGGACCGGCATACCGGCCTTCGCCTGCTCGATGACCGTCTCCATCACCGGCGAGAACCGGGAGATCGCTCCGGCGCGCAGATAGTCGCCGTACGAGAAACCACCCGCGAGGACGACCGCGTCGACCTGCTTCAGGTCCTTGTCGCGGTGCCACAGCGCAACGGGCTCCGCACCGGCGAGCCGGGCGGCGCGCAGAGCGTCCCGGTCGTCGAGTGTTCCGGGGAAGGTGACGACTCCGATACGCGAGGTCACGACTCCACCTTCACGACGAAGTCCTCGATCACGGTGTTGGCGAGGAACGTTTCGGCCATCTCATGGATGCGGGCGAGGGCGGCCTCGTCGACCGGCCCGTCCACCTCCAGTTCGAAGCGCTTTCCCTGACGTACGTCCGCGATCCCGGCGAATCCCAGACGCGGCAGTGCACGCTGCACCGCCTGTCCCTGGGGGTCGAGGATCTCGGGCTTGAGCATGACGTCGACTACGACGCGAGCCACGGGCACTCCCGGTGGTGTGTTGCGAGGGCGGTTCCCTCAGCGTACCCGGCTGGAGAATCTACGCGGGTAGATATGCGGACGCCGCCCAGCAAAAACAGCGATTGGAATCCCGGACCTCAATGCGAAGGACACGCGGAGGTAATTGCCAGGGCTTCACAATGCGCCACCGACCGCTGTACAAAGGAATACAGAGGAAAGCAGCATTGCCCCTCGACAGCCGAATAGCCGGTATCACCGCACGCCAGAAGCTGCTCCGTAACCGGTGATACCGCAGGGAAAGGACCGATATCCGTGGCTCAGCGAGTGGTGGTCACGCTCTCCGACGACATCGACGGCGGTGAAGCGGCGGAAACGGTCGAGTTCGGTCTCGACGGTAAGTCGTACGAGATCGACCTCAATCCCTCGAATGCAAAGAAACTGCGCAAGGCGCTGGCGCCGTACATGGCGGCCGGCCGGCGGCAGGTGACCGGCGGCAGGCGCGACGGTCGCGAGAGGCCCCGCGCCGTCACCTACCGGCACACCTCGGTGGAACCCGCACCGGCGGCGGTCCGGGCATGGGCCCAGTCCAACAAGATGGCCGTGCCGGCCCGCGGCCGCATCCCCAAGCGCGTCTACGAGGCGTTCCGCGAAGCCAGTTGAGCCACGCCGGGCCACGCCGGGGCCGAACGGAGTTGCACTGCACCCCCGGTGATCGGCTACAGTCTGGAGCACGCCGAAGGGCAAGCCGAAAGGCCGCCCCGAGCAGCGTGCGGGTGTAGTTCAGTAGTAGAACATCCCCCTTCCAGGGGGAAGGCGCAGTGTGCAATTCCTGTCACCCGCTCTGCATCGCTCATACCGTCCACCGATGTGGATCAGGTACAGTGGTGTTCGCACCGCCCAGTGAGAGCTGAGCGGCAGCAATGCGGACGTGGCTCAGTTGGTAGAGCATCACCTTGCCAAGGTGAGGGTCGCGAGTTCGAATCTCGTCGTCCGCTCAAGATCGAAGGCCCTGGTCGATACGACCGGGGCCTTCGTCGTTCCCCGGCCCCGGCGCCTCCCATGACATTTGTCATCGGAGGCGATGACACCGCGCACTGCCCACGCCCTTTCGCCGGCGGAAGCCTTGAGGCATGACCGACGACGACTACGTGATCGAGGCCCAGGACCTGCGGCGCACCTACGCCGGCGGCTTCGAGGCCGTGACCGGTATCACCCTCCGAGCCGCCCGCGGCGAAGTCTTCGCGCTGCTGGGCACGAACGGCGCGGGCAAGACCTCCACCGTCGAACTGCTGGAGGGACTCGCCCGCCCCGACGGCGGCTCCGTGCGGGTCCTCGGCCGTGACCCGTACCGCGAACGCGCCGTGGTCCGGCCCCGCATCGGGGTGATGCTGCAGGAGGGCGGCTTCCCGGCCGAGCTGACCGTCGCGGAGACCACCCGCATGTGGGCGGGGTGCACCAGCGGAGCACGTCCCGTCGGCGAAGCCCTGGAGACCGTGGGCCTCACCCGGCGGGCGGACGTACGGGTGAAGCAGCTGTCCGGCGGCGAGAAGCGCCGACTCGACCTGGCGCTGGCGCTCCTCGGACGCCCGGAGGTGCTCTTCCTCGACGAGCCGACGACCGGGCTGGACGCCGAAGGCCGCCGTGAGACGTGGGAACTGGTGCGTTCCCTGCGCGACAACGGCACCACCGTCCTGCTGACCACGCACTACCTGGAGGAGGCGGAGGGCCTCGCCGACCGGCTGGCGATCATGCACGAGGGGCGGATCGCGGCCGAGGGCCGCGTCGGCGAAGTGGTCGCGGCGCAGCCCTCGCACATCTCCTTCGAGCTGCCCGACGGCTTCCTCGCCGGCGATCTGCCGCCACTGGCACCGCTCGGGATCAGCAGCCACGAGACCGCCGGCCGGACGATCCGGCTGCGCACCTTCGAACTCCAGCGAGCAGCCACCGAACTGCTGCTGTGGGCCCGGGAGCAGGGGATCGAGCTGCGCGGCCTGAGCGTCCGTTCCGCCTCCCTCGAAGAGGCGTTCCTGCACATCGCGAAGGACCAGGAGATCACCCGATGAGCACCGCGGACACGATCCGGCACACCACCGCCGCGGAGCCCGCACGGGCCGCGACGACGACCGCCGGCGCCCGGATGGCGGCGCTCGCCCGCGCCGAGCTCGCCCTGCTCGGCCGCAACAAGGCCACCCTGTTCACGGCGCTCGTGCTGCCCGCGATGCTGACCTTCGCGATGTCGTCCGCGGTGCGGGAGATGGAGCTGAAGGACACCGGCCTGTCGGTCGGAACCGTGCTCCTGCCCGGCGCGCTCGGCTATTCCCTCCTCTTCGCCGTCTATTCGACGCTCGTCGGGGTCTTCGTCGTACGGCGTGAGGAGCTTGTGCTCAAGCGGCTGCGCACCGGCGAGCTGCGTGACACCGAGATCCTGGCGGGCGCCTCCCTTCCCGCGGTGGCGATCGGGCTGGCCCAGTGCGTCGTCCTCGCCGTGGGCTGCACGCTCGCGATGGACATCCCGGCGCCGCGCACCGTGTGGCTCGCCCTCGCCGGCGTCCTGCTCGGTGTGGTGACGAGCTGCACGCTCGCCGCAGCGACGGCGGCGTTCACCAGATCCGCCGAGGGCGCCCAGATCTCCGTCATGCCGCTGATGCTGGTTTCCATGGCGGGCTCCGGCATGGTCGTGCCACTCGACGTGATGCCGGAGAGCGTCGCCTCCGTCTGCGAACTCCTGCCGCTCACACCGGTGATCGGTCTGATCAGAAGCGGCTGGACCGGCGGCGCGGGCGCGGGCGAGATCTTCGGACAGCTCGCGGTCGTCGTGGCCTGGACTCTCGTCTCGGTGTTTGCTGTACGGAGGCGGTTCCGCTGGGAGCCGCGTCGCTGAGGGAACCGACGGAGGGCGGGAGACGGTGTCGACGGGGGCCGGGAAACGGTGTTGGGGGACGGGGACACTCGGCTGGCGCCGCCGGTGGCAGGAGCGGACCAAGCTCCAGAAGATCGACCTCTATTCGCGGGCCACGCTCTGCGTCATGGTGTGGTTCCTGGCGGCGAGCTGGGGATTCCTGCCGCTGGCCGGAGGCGTGCGGCACGAGCCGCTTCCCCTGGCCCTCGGCGCGGCGCTCATGGTGGTGAGCATCGCCCAGTGCGCCGTCTCCAACCGCATCACCGGCCCGGCGCTCGACCACTACCTCGGCAAGGCGGTCTTCTCCCGCCGACGGCTGGTACTCCCGTTGACACTGCTGGCCGTCGCGCTGGCGCTGACCACGGCTCTGCGGGCGGTCGACGGCATCGAGGACGGCCTGATCGTCCTGCTGCTGATGCAGACCCCGCTGGCGTTCTCCGTCCCGTACGCCCTGCTGGTGCCGGTCCGGGCCCTGTTGCTGCGCTTCGCGGCGTTGACAGCCGCGGTGTTCGCCCTCTTCGCGGCAGTCGGAGTGCGCGGCGGCGAGCTGGCGGGGCTGGTGCTGATGGCGCTGATCACCTGCGCCATGACACTGATCACCGTACGGCCCTGCGCATGGAGCCTGCAGGTCATGTGGCAGGCGGAGGAAGCGAGAGACGTGCAGGCACGGCTGGCGGTCGCCGAGGAGCGGCTGCGGTTCGGACGGGACGTGCACGACATCCTGGGACGGAATCTGGCCGTGGTGGCCCTGAAGAGCGAGCTGGCCGTGCAGTTGGCGCGGCGCGGACGACCGGAGGCGGTGGCGCAGATGCTTGAGGTTCAGCGCATCGCCCAGGAATCGCAGAGAGAGCTGAGGGAAGTGGTGCGCGGGTACCGGGGCGCCGATCTCGCCGTCGAACTGGAGGGAGCACGAAGCGTGCTGACCGCGGCGGGAATCAACTGCGCCGTCTCCGGCATCCATTCCGTGGACGGACTGCCCGCCCGTACCCAGTCGGCGCTCGGCTGGGTCGTCCGCGAGGCTGCGACCAATGTGCTGCGCCACGGCGACCCCCGCACCTGTGCGGTACGCCTCTCCGTCTCGCCGACGGCCGCCGTGCTCGTCGTCGAGAACGACGGCCTGGTCGTCCAGGACGACGGGCCGGCCCGTGAGTCCGCCGCCGGAAGCAGCGGCTCCGGGATCCCGGGCCTGCGGGAACGCCTGACCGCTCTCGGCGGCACTCTCGACGCCGGCCCGATCGGCGGCCGGATGTTCCGGCTGACGGCGGAGGTGCCTCGATGACCGTGCCGGAGCCGGACACGGCCGGACCCGTGCGGCTGCTGCTCGCCGACGACGAGCATCTGATCAGGGGAGCACTGGCCGCGCTGCTCGCCCTCGAGGACGACCTCGTCGTCGTCGCGGAGGCGGCCACCGGCACCGAGGCGCTGGCCATGGCCCGCGCGCACCGGCCGGACGTCGCCGTGCTCGACCTGCAGATGCCCGGCACGGACGGTGTGACGGTGGCCACGGTCCTGCGCGACGAACTGCCCGGCTGCCGGACCATGATCGTGACCAGCCACGGACTGCCCGGCCACCTGAAAAGGGCCCTCACGGCGGGAGTGCGGGGCTTTGTGCCGAAGACCGTGAGCGCCCAGCGGCTCGCCGAGATCATCCGCACCGTGCACGCCGGAAACCGCTACGTGGACCCGGAGTTGGCTGCCGACGCGATCTCGGCGGGCGACTCACCGCTGACCACGAGAGAGGCCGAGGTGCTGGACCTCGCGGCCGACGGGGCCCCCATCGCGGAGATCGCCGAGCGGGCCTCGCTGTCCCAGGGGACGGTACGGAACTACCTCTCCTCGGCGGCCGCCAAGCTGGGCGCGGAGAACCGCCACACGGCGGTGCGTCTCGCACGCCGCCGAGGTTGGGTATAGTGGTTTCCGCGCTACGGCGCATGCGGACGTGGCTCAGTTGGTAGAGCATCACCTTGCCAAGGTGAGGGTCGCGAGTTCGAATCTCGTCGTCCGCTCAGTGTGAAGCCCCCGGCGATCTCGCCGGGGGCTTCTTCGTGCACCGGCGCCCCTTCGTCTCTGCCGGCTTCTTCACGCACCGGCGGTTCTTCCTCTGCCGGCTTCTTCACGCACCGGCGGTTCTCCGTCTGCCGGAAGTGTGCGGCCGGGGAGGGTCCGGCGGACGATGGGACTCGTCCGCCGGACCTGTCGCTACTGCCAGGAGATACCGGTCAGCAGCTCGTACGCCTCCACATACTTGGCCCGGGTCGCCGCCACGATCTCGTCGGGCAGGGCGGGCGGCGGCTGCTCGCTCGCGCGGTCCCAGCCGGAGGCCGGGGACGTCAGCCAGTCGCGTACGAACTGCTTGTCGTACGACGGCTGGGCGCGGCCCGGCTCCCAGGTCTCGGCCGGCCAGAACCGGGACGAGTCCGGAGTGAGCACCTCGTCGGCGATGAGCAGCTTGTCACCGTCGAAGCCGAACTCGAACTTGGTGTCGGCCAGGATGATGCCCCGTCCGCGCGCGATGTCGCGGGCCCGGGAGTAGACAGCGAGGGTGGACTGCCGCAGCTGGGTGGCGGTCTCCGCACCGACCTGGCGGGCCACCTCCTCATAGCTGACGTTCTCGTCGTGCTCGCCGACGGCCGCCTTGGTGGCGGGCGTGAAGATCGGGGCGGGCAGCTCGGAGCCGTCGCTCAGCCCTTCGGGGAGCGCCAGGCTGCACACCGTGCGGGCCTCCTTGTACTCGGCGAGGCCGGAACCGGTGAGGTAGCCACGGGCAACGCACTCGACCGGGACCATCCGCAGCGACTTGCACACCATGGTGCGCCCGGCCCAGTCGGCGGGCGCTCCTTCGGGCACGTCGGTGGAGATGACGTGGTTGCCGATCAGGTCCTGCAGGAGCTCGAACCACCAGAGTGAGAGCTGGGTCAGGACCCGGCCCTTGTCGGGGATCTCCGTGGGGAGCACCCAGTCGTACGCCGACATGCGGTCGCTGGCGACCATGACGAGGTCGCCCGCCTCGTTCTGGTACAGCTCGCGCACCTTGCCGGTGTGCAGATGCACCAGGCCGGGCACCTGCAACGGCTCGGGCTTTTCGACGAATCCGGACACGGTTCCTCCCGTGGCTGTGAACAACAGCTCCGATTGTCCCGTACGCGGGCAGAGGCCACCCGATCAGGGGGCGGGCCGGGTCACGAATCGGTGATGGGCTCCGTGGCGGCCGGCTGGCCGCCCGGTCCGCCTGCCGGACACGACTGAAGACCGCTCACCGATACGGGCCCGTCCGGTGCTGCTCGGCTCGGTACGGCTCGATCTGGAATGTCCGGTCGGGCACGGCTCGGCTCGGTCCGGGGTCCGGCTCGGTCCGATACGGCTCGGTCGGATCAGTCGGTCCGGAACGTTCGGTCCGGGGTCCGGCTCGATCTGGTAGAGCTCGGGCGGGCACGGTTCAGGCTGGCGCGGCTCAGGCTGGCACGGCTCGGGCTGGCACGGCTCGGTCCGATACGGGCCGCTCCGGCTCTTGCCGGATACGGCTCGGCCGTGCTCGCCGAGGCAGCTCGCCGGGCTTGCCGGGGCCTCTCGGGCCGACCCGCCGCGGCCACTCAGTCGCGCTTGCAGATGCGGTCGAGGAGATTGGCGGTCGCGCGCTGGATGCGAGTGTCGACATGGCCGGGCCGGTCCAGGGCGGGGGACCAGGCGAACGTCCCCGACGCGAAGACCAGCGCGCCCGAGGGGGCGCGGTACAGGGACGTCTCCTGGTGGCGGAGCGCCCCGTCCCCGTCCCGGTACGGGGAGTGGGCGAGCAGGATCCGGCGCTCGTGTTCGGGCAGCGCGGTGCGCGGGAAGTACCGGTCGGCCTCGCCCGCGACCAGGCCGGGCACCTCGTCGCCTTCCCCGGCCCCGGTCGAGTCCCAGAGCCAGTGGTCCGCGTTCCGTACGACCAGCGGGGACGGTTCCGGCACCCGGCCCGCGTACTGGATGCCCAGCAGCTGCTGCTCCGCCCGGTCCACCTCGCGCCACAGGGCGGGCCTGCCGGGGCCGCGGCGTTTGCGGCAGGTCAGCAGCCGGTCGGGCGCCCCGGAGGCCGAGGGGCCGAGTTCGACCTGCCAGTACATGGTGTTGGCGGAGAGGAACACCAGCGAGGTCCCCCGGTCGCGGGCCAGCTCCGCCGCGCGCCGCATGGGCGGCGACCAGTACTCGTCGTGGCCGGGGAAGATCAGGCCCCGGTACCGCGCCGGGTCGATCCGGCCGGCGTGCAGGTCGCGGGCGTCCGCGTAGGCGAGGTCGTAGCCGTACCGCTCCGCCCAGCGGATGAAGTCATAGGCATGGCCCACATGGAGCGGGAGGCCCGCGCCCGCGTACGGACGGTCGAAGGAGACCGTGATCGCGGCGTTCTCCTCGCCCAGCAGCCTGCCGTCCTCGTCCCACGCGTGGTAGAGACTCGCGCCCGTGCGTCCGTCCTCCGGGTAGAGGTTGTATGCCTGCCAGGTGATGTCAGGCAGCAGGAGCAGCAGGTCCGCGGGGTGGTCGTCGCGGACCGTGAACGGGATGTGGGAGCGGTATCCGTCGAGGGTGGTCAGCACGGCGACGTACGCGCCGATCGACCAGTAGGACGGGATCTGCAGCCGCCACGAGAGCCACCAGTGGTGGCAGGAGACCGTGCGGTCGGCGGTGAGCGGGGGCGGCTGGACGATCCCGGAGAGGCGGGGGCTCGTGGTGATCTTGGCAGCGCCGTCCCCTCCGTAGTGGCCGATGCGGTAGACGTCGACGGAGAACTGCTGCGGCGGGTCCACGGTGATGTGGAAGTCGATCGCCTCGCCGGGGGCCGCGGCGCCGGGCCCGGCGAACCCTTTGATCTGGCGGCGCACGTCGTCCGCCGTGCGGGGACCGCCGGAGCCGCCCCTGGACAGGCTCGGATCGGCGTACCAGGGGACGACCTGGCCGGTGTCGTCGAAGTAGTGCTCGCTGCCGCGCAGCCAGGGCAGCGGGCCCTGACCGAAGGGGTCGGAGACGGCGTGCGCCAGGGCACCCGACTCCCATCGCCGGATCTGGTCCGCCCCCATGCCTGCCCCCTCCTTCGGTGCCTCTGTGACAACCGTGATGGCGCCGGCCTGTTCAGCGCCGGTCTCCAGCACATCACATTACGCATGCAGTCCGTCACCGTTCGTCGTGAATTGACGACAAGGAGGCGGCAAGCGGAAGAGATCGTTCCGTATCAAAGTGCGGGGATTGGCCGCCCCCGCTCTGCCGCAGGGCGGCCCGGTGCCGTGTCTCGTGCCCCCTCCCGACCGCCGCGCGGCGGTCGGGAGGGGCACCGGACCTGCCTCGGCAGCGGATGCCCACCGGCCTGGCCGCGCGTGAACAGCCGGACAGCGGACAGCCGGCAGCACGGCGCGGGCGGACAGCGGGTAGCGCGTCGGCGGGCGGCGAAGCCTGCTCGGTCACAGGCGGACCCGTCAGACGAGGCGGACCGGTTTCTCCGGGCGCACACCGAGCGACCCGAGCCATACGCGCAGCGGCTGCGCGTCCCCGTCCTCCACCAGGCTCAGCACCGGCGCCGTCAGGTCACTCAGGCGCTCGCCGTCGACCATCAGCGCCGGGCCGTCCAGCCAGTCCAGGCCGGGCACCGCGCCCACCGTGTCGACCGCCGTACAGCACACCATCGCGACGACATGGTCGGCGAGCAGGTCACGTCCGGTGCGGGGCGGCTGCAGCGGCATCAGCGGCAGCGCGTCGCCGCCGCCCCAGAGCGCCAGGGCACTCTCGGAACCGTCCGCCACGGGTGCCGCGGCCGGGGCGGGCGCCTCCTCCCGCGCCATCCGGGCGGTCAGCACGGCGGCCAGCGCGTCGCTCGCCTCTCCGCCCGGTCGCTCCGAGAGATGGTCGATGACCCTGGCCAGCGTCGGGCCCTGCGGCCCTCTCGACGGGGGGACGCCCAGCTCGTCGAGGACCCGGTGTATACGGGCCGCCTCCGTACGCCACTTCCGGTCGACGACCTCCTCCGGATAGTGCTGCCAGTCGACCGGCGCCCAGTCGGGGCCCTGCCCGGCAGGACCGCCGTGGAAGAGCCGCGCGGCCAGCAGCGACGCCGCCTCGTCGACAGCGCCCGGCTCTTCCAGCAGGTCACACGCGGGACGCTCGCCCAACCGCGAGGTGAAACCCTCCGCCAGGCGGTCTCGTCGCGACAGCTCCGTCAGCGCCGACACGACCCCCGCGTCCAGCCGCGACGGCCATCGGCCCATCCGCCACGCGGGCAGCGCCACCCTCGTCAGCAGCCGGTCCCAGCCCGCGTACGCCAGACCCACCTGCTCCTGGGCGACGATCCGCAGCCCGTGGTCCACGGCCTGTGCGCGCTCCGAGGCGGCGACCGCGACCCAGCGCTCCATACCCGCTGCCTGCTCCTGGCAGCCGCGCAGCAGCAGCCGCGCGGTCCCGCCGAAGAAGTCGGCAAGCCTCCTGCCGACGGCACCCCGGCCGGGGCGGGCGGCATCGGCCACCGCCGCGTCCAGCCCCCGTACGTAACGGCGGGCGGCGGCTATGTCGGGATCGGCGGCCGACCCGGTGCCGGCGACGACCGGCGCGAGCACCGCCCGCAGCTCGGCGACCCGCATCCACCAGAGGAACGGCGACCCGATCACCAGCACCGGCGCCTCTTCCGTACGCCGCCGGGCACCGGACATCGAGTGCGCCGGATGCGACCGGTCTTCGAGCCAGCTGTCGCAGTCAGGAGTGAGCGCCAACGCGGACGGCGCGGGGACCTCAAGGCGCTCCGCCAGGTCCCGAACCAGCCGGTAGAGGTCCGGGGCGGAACGCTCCGGCAGCTCCACGGTCGGACTGAGCGCCGGGGAGGCCCGCACGATCACCGCGGTGACCGCGGCGGCGGTCACCAGCACGATCACCGCGCAGACCGACACGACCCACCGGGCGGTGTCCCAACCGGCGCCCTCCATGTGACCCGCCGCACCACCGGCGGACAAGACGACGGCGACGGCCGCCGGGAGGAGCGCCACGGCGACCGCCGTACTGCGGACCCGAAGCACCGCCAGCGCCATGGCTCGCGCGCCCCTGGCGCCCATCGACTCTCCGATACCGGTACCGGACACGGCCGGAACTCACCCCCTCTGCCCTGCGACGGTGTTGGTCACTCCCCCACTGTGGCACCGCCCACTGACATCGCAATGCCGGTGGGCCAAGTGCCGGAATGCTTGCGCCGCACCCTAGTTGGGGCTTTCGCGGGCGTCATCCGGATGGGGCAGCCGTCACTCGATGGAATGGCTTTGGGCAAAGGAACGCCCGCCCGGACGGAACGTCGGGGCGGGCGTCGAAACCACACGCGAAAGGCTTCGCAGGCACTGCTCGGGGCGGGCTCGGGCAGGGTCAGACCTCTGCGGCCCTGCGCGCGATGTCCGTGCGGTACTGGGAGCCGTCAAGACGGATCCGCTGCACGGCCCGGTACGCGCGCTCGCGGGCTTCGGCGAGGTCCTCGCCGGTCGCCGTGACCGACAGCACCCGGCCGCCGGCGCTCACGACCGCGTCGCCGTCGCGCCTGGTACCGGCGTGCAGGACGTACGCATGGGGCGCGTCCTCGGCGGCGACGGCGTCCAGGCCCTCGATCGGGTCACCGGTGCGCGGCGTGCCGGGGTAGTTGTGCGAGGCGACCACCACGGTCACGGCCGCGTCGTCGCGCCAGTTGAGCGGCGGCTCCGCGTCCAGCGTGCCCTTCGCCGCGTTGAGCAGGACGCTCGACAGCGGGGTCTTGAGACGGGCGAGGACCACCTGCGTCTCGGGGTCGCCGAAGCGGGCGTTGAACTCGATGACCCGTACACCGCGCGAGGTGATCGCGAGCCCCGCGTACAGCAGTCCGGAGAAGGGCGTACCGCGGCGGCGCAGCTCGTCGACGGTCGGCTGCAGCACGCTTGCCATGACCTCGTCGACCAGCTTGGGGTCGGCCCACGGCAGCGGCGAGTAGGCGCCCATGCCGCCCGTGTTGGGTCCCTTGTCGTCGTCCAGGGCGCGCTTGAAGTCCTGCGCGGGCTGGAGCGGGAGGACCGTCTCTCCGTCGGTGATGGCGAACAGGGACACCTCGGGGCCGTCGAGGAACTCCTCGATCACCACCCGGTCGCAGGCCAGTGCGTGCTCACGGGCAGCGGCCACGTCGTCCGTGACGACAACGCCCTTGCCGGCCGCGAGACCGTCGTCCTTGACGACGTAAGGGGCGCCGAAGGCGTGCAGCGCCTCGTCGATCTCCTCGGCGGTCGTGCAGACGTATGCCCGGGCCGTCGGCACTCCGGCCGCCGCCATCACGTCCTTCGCGAAAGCCTTCGAGCCCTCCAGCTGCGCGGCCTCCGCCGAGGGGCCGAAGCAGGGGACACCCGCCCTGCGCACGGCGTCCGCGACACCCGCGACCAGCGGCGCCTCGGGGCCGACGACGACGAGCCCGGCACCGATCCCGGTGGCCAGCTCCGCGACGGCAGCGCCGTCCAGCTGGTCGACCGGGTGCAGCTCGGCGACCTCCGCGATGCCGGCGTTTCCGGGCGCGCAGTGCAGAGCGGTGACGTCGGGATCGAGGGACAGAGAGCGGCACAGGGCATGTTCGCGGGCGCCGCCGCCGATGACGAGGACCTTCACGGCAGCCAGCCTAACCGCCGATCCGCCGGAGCCTCGTACGGGCCTCCGAGGAGGGGCCCGCTACTCGTTCGTATATTCCTCCACCACCGTCGCCCCGAGCTCGCGCACGATCAGGTCGTGGCCGGAGAGCGCGGAGTCGACCAGGTCCGGGTCGTCCGCCTCCGGCACATCGTCCTCGAGAGAGACCGGTGGCGGCGCGTACGCCTCCGGGGGCCGGGGCTGCTCCTCCCCGACGTGCGGCCCGGGAGCGGTGTCGGCCGCGGCGGCCGGCTGGGCGGGACGCGGTGCCGGTGGGGCCTCGGGAGCGGGCGCCGGGGCGGCGGCCTGCGGCCGGCTCTGGCCGTAGCCGCCCTGGGTGCCGTATCCGCCCTGGGTGCCGTATCCGCCCTGGCCGGGAGCGGGCTGGTTCCCATAGCTGCCGGGGCCCGACGAGGGAGTCGGGGCGGTGCCACCGGGCCCGCCGGAACCACCGGACGGGTCGATGATCGCCTCGACCTTCCACTGCACGTTGAACTGCTCGGCGAGCGCCTGCTTCAGGACGTCCTCGCTGCCGCTGCTCCCGAACGTGTCGCGGGCACCGGCGTTGATGAAGCCGAGCTGGAGGGTCGTACCGTCGAAGCCCGCCACCTGCGCGTTCTGGCTGAGCAGGATCCAGGTGAAGCGGCGGCGGTTCTTCACCGCCTCCAGGATCTCCGGCCACATGTTCCGCACCTGGCCGGCGCCCTGCGCCATGCCCGGAGCGGGACCGGTGCCCGGAGCCGCCGGGGCGGTTGCGGCCGGCGCAGGGGCGGGCGCGGCAGCGGCGGGCTGCGGCGCCCCCTGGCCCGGCTGGGAGGCGGTGGGCCAGCCACCGGGCCGACGCGCCGGCTCGCCGGGCCCGGCAGGCGCGGCGGCCCCGGGCCATGCGCCCGGCCGGGGCGCGTTGGGTGGCTGGGCCTGGGGCTCGGGCTGGGGCTGGGGCTGGGGTTGCCCTGCCTGCGGCTGCTGGGAGGACTGCGGCTGTGGGGATTGCTGATGCGCGGCGGGCGGCGTCGCAGGCGCGGGAGCCGGAGCGGGCGCAGGGGCTGCGGGAGCGGGAGCGGCCGGGACTGCCGGGACCTGAGCAGGGCGGGCCTGTGCCGCGTCGCCACGCGCCGCGGCACGGGCGGCGGCCGGGCCGCCGCCGGGAGGCACTGGCGCGTGCCCCTGGACGTCCGGCCCCGGTACGTACCCCATCGCGGGCCCCTGCCCGCCGGCCGAGAACGACGCCCCGCGCTCCAACCGGTCCAGCCGGGCCTGCACCGACCGCTCGTCGTCGAACGCCGCGGGCAGCAGCACCCGGGCGCAGATCAGCTCCAGCTGGAGCCGCGGTGAAGTGGCCCCACGCATCTCGGTCAGCCCTGTGTTGACCAGATCGGCGGCCCTGCTGAGCTCGGCGGCGCCGAAGACGGCGGCCTGTGCCTGCATCCGCTCCACCACGTCCACCGGAGCGTCGATCAGCCCCTTGGTGGCGGCGTCCGGCACAGCGGCGAGGATCACCAGGTCGCGCAGCCGCTCCAGCAGGTCGGCGACGAACCGGCGCGGATCGTTCCCGCCCTCGATGACACGGTCGACGACCTCGAAGGCCGCTGCTCCGTCGCCCGCCGCGAAGGCATCCACGACGGAGTCGAGAAGGGAACTGTCCGTATAACCGAGCAGGGACGTCGCCATGGCATACGTCACACCGTCGTCGGCGGCGCCGGCGAGCAGCTGGTCCATGACGGACATGGAGTCACGGACGGAGCCCGCGCCCGCCCGCACGACCAGCGGCAGCACGCCGTCCTCGACGGGGATGCCCTCCTGGCCGCACACGGCGCCCAGGTACTCCCGGAGAGTGCCGGGAGGCACCAGCCGGAACGGGTAGTGGTGCGTCCTCGACCGGATCGTCCCGATGACCTTCTCGGGCTCGGTGGTCGCGAAGATGAACTTCAGATGCTCCGGCGGCTCCTCGACCACCTTCAGCAGGGCGTTGAACCCCGCGGACGTGACCATGTGGGCCTCGTCGATGATGTAGATCTTGTAACGACTGCTCGCCGGGCCGAAGAACGCCTTCTCGCGCAGCTCACGGGCGTCGTCCACGCCACCGTGCGAAGCGGCGTCGATCTCGATGACGTCGATCGAGCCCGGCCCGTTGCGCGCCAGGTCGCGGCAGGACTGGCACTCCCCGCAAGGTGTCGGCGTCGGCCCCTTCTCGCAGTTCAGACAGCGCGCGAGAATGCGGGCGCTGGTCGTCTTGCCACAGCCGCGCGGCCCGCTGAACAGGTACGCGTGATTGACCCGGTTGTTCCGCAGGGCCTGCTGGAGCGGGTCAGTGACATGCTCCTGACCGATGACCTCTGCGAACGACTCGGGGCGGTAGCGGCGGTACAGCGCAAGGGACGACACACCTACGAGGTTATCGGGGCCCACCGACAACCGGACCCGCCCCGCACTCCCTCGCCGCCCCCGGAGACGCAAGCGCCCCTCACGCACCCGCCAGAGCCGACCTACCCTTGCTGCCTTCCGGCCCTGGGGGAGTTCAGTCAGATAGCGCCACGTGAGGGGCTGAGACCAGGTTACCCGATGCGCAGGGGTGCTCCGACCGGCCGGGGCAGGACGACCGGCCTCCCCGGACAGAGATCGCGAACAGGTTCGCGAGCACTCCTCAACGTCTTGTATTGTTTGCGGCGGAGGATTCGCCTAGTGGCCTAGGGCGCACGCTTGGAAAGCGTGTTGGGGGCAACCCCTCACGAGTTCGAATCTCGTATCCTCCGCCAGTGCCTCACCGGGCACGATGTCGAAGGGCCCCACCGTTCGCGGTGGGGCCCTTCGACGTTGGTGGTCTCAGTTTTGGTCTCAGTTGCCCCGCCATCTGCAGCGGGCAGTTGCCCAGGCGATCGTCACGGCCATCCGGAAGGGACGACCCGAGGCAGGCACGTAGCACCTGGTCAGTGTCGTGATTCGCCGTCGCCTCCGTCGGGACTCCGACAAGATGTACAACGTCACTTCCACACCGCAAGGGATCGCCGCATGGCCTCGAACTCGACGCCCCGACACCAGGGCCGTCTCGAACTGACCTGGACCGACAAGGACAAGACGCTTCTGTCGACCGGGGACGGCAAGTACGACTACACATTCGTCGATCCGACGGACTACCGGGTCTCCGAGGTTCGCCTCCTCCACGAGGCCGGCCGAGTCGAGGCACCGACACCTGCGGCCCGCCCTGCGGAACTGCCTGAGCCGACCACCGACAACCTCTTGATCACCGGCGATGCGATGCACGCACTGGACGCACTCGCCAAGATCCCGGCGTACTCCGAGAAGTACGCCGGGAAGGTCAAGCTGGTCTACATCGACCCGCCCTTCAACACCGGCCAGGCGTTCACCCAGTACGAGGACAACATCACGCACTCGATCTGGCTCACGCTCCTTCGGGACCGGATCCGCCAGATCAGGCCGCTGCTCGCGGACGACGCATCCGTGTGGGTGCACCTCGACCACATGGAGTCGCACCGGTGCCGCGTCGTTCTTGACGAGGAGCTCGGGGAGAACAATTTCGTAGCCGAGGTCGCCTGGCAGAAGGCGGACTCGCCTCGGAACGACACCAGACTGCTGTCGACCTCGCAGGACACGATCCTGGTCTACCGCAGGTCCGAGTCCTGGATCCCGAACAGGATGCCCAGGCTCGCTGCCTCGAATACGAGCCGCTACCAGCAGCGTGACGGGGACCCTGTCCCCTGGCGCGACGGGGATGCGACCGCGGGCAAGGCAGCGACGAACCATCCAATGGTCTACGCGATCCAGCACCCTGTCACGGGGGGCCTGATGTATCCGACTGCGGGCCGCTGCTGGGGCAAGGCACAGTCGTGGATGCTAGAACAGATGTCGGAGTACGCGCCCTACGAGCTGCGTGACATCGGCGACGAAGCGGAGCGCGCACGCATCTGCGGGACGACACCGGAAGAGGTCAAGGCCGGTGTACCGGCAATCATGCTGTCGGTGTCCGTTGAGGAGGCCGCCAAGCACGCTCGCGCCCGCTACGACGCCGGCCACTGGCCTGACATCGTCATGCTCGGCCTCCGGGAACGCATCCAGCGCAAAAAGCACCTGGAGGACAATGGCCGAGTGCCCGAGACGCTCTGGCTGGGAAGCGAGGTCGGAGGGAGCCTTCGCGGCAAGATCGAGATCAAGGCTCTCTTCCCTGACGAGCATCCCTTTGCGACTCCGAAACCGGAACGCCTCCTGGCCCGTGTCATGCACATCGCATCGAATCCCGGCGACATCGTCCTGGACTGCTTCGCCGGATCGGGTACCACTGCGGCCGTCGCGCACAAGATGGGGCGTCGTTGGGTGACCAGTGAGCTTCTGCCTGAAACCGTGGCCCGATACACGCTGCCCCGACTCGCCAAGGTCGTCAACGGGCAGGATCCCGGGGGCATCACTACCATCACTGAGCGAGTCTCGGCCGTTGCCGACGATGAGGACGAAGAGCGCGGTCTGCCTAACGGAATGACACCCGAGGAGGCCCAAGAGTTCAACCGGCTCCTCAACAAGGTGGCCAAGGCAGTCGATGCGGATCTCGACGCCCCCACGGTCAAGGCCCTCAAGGCAGCCACCAAGACCAAGGTAGTCACGACGGACAACTGGCACGGGGGCGGAGGCTTCACCCACCTCCAGGTCGGTGAGTCCATGTTCGTCGAGATGGCCGGAATGGTCCTTCTTGCCGACTGGGCCACCCAGGGCGCCCTGGCTGAAGTCATGTGCGCCCAGTTGTCCGTCCCCTACAAGCCGGACGGAATCTTCGCCGGCAAGCAGGGCCGCGTCAGGTACATCGTCATCGACGGCATGGTCGGCCCCGGCACGGTCGCCTCCATCGTCGACAGGCTCGCTGAAGGCGAGATGGTCGAGGTATGGGCAACCCAGATCCAGGACGGTGCAGCCGAAGCTCTGAAGGAGGCCCGCAGCGGCTCTCGGCTCGAACTGATCCCCGATAAGGTCCTCGACAACTACCGTCGCAAGTCGGCCCGCAAGTCGCCGTTCGGTGTGGGGCGTTCGATGCCGTCGCCCCGAGACGCGGGCGATTTGGCTGCGCCCCCCGCCGCTGCCGCCGCAACCGAGAGGGAGAGCGCCTGATGGGCGTGTTGCAGTTCCAGCCTGAGCTCCTGGATCAGGTCGCCCACCGGCTCACCCTGCGTGGGCCGAACCGCAAGGCGATCGAGTCGGTGTTGCTCCGCACCTCGGACCACTACGACGTGCAGGAGAAGACCGAGCCGTACGAGTGCATCGTGGATTCGGCCACCGGCGTCGGCAAGACGTACGTCATGGCCGGCCTGATGGAGTATCTGGCAGGGGCCGAGACTCCGGCTCGGAACTTCCTGCTGCTGGCACCCGGTAGGACGATCCGAGACAAGTCGGTTCTCAACTTCACTGCCGGCAACCCGAAGTCGCTGCGGCGCATGCTGCGGTCCGACCCGTACGTCATCACAGCCGACAACTTCAACACCCCGGCCACCAGAACCGCGATCGACGACCCGACGATCACGAAGCTCTACATCTTCACCGTCCAGGCGCTGACCTCCGCCACGGGCGAAGGTCGCGCCACGCACGTGCCCCTGGAGAACCTCGGCACGTCCTTCTACGACTATCTCGCGCAGCTCGATGACCTCGTGATCCTGGCGGACGAACACCACTGCTACCGGGGGCCGGCGTTCTCCCGGACCATCCGGGACCTGAAACCCCAGCTCGTGGTCGGCATGACCGCCACACCCGTGAGAGCGGACGAGTCCCTCGTCGCGTTCCGCTACCCATTGGCGGCAGCGATCGCCGACCGACTCGTGAAAACCCCTGTGATGGTGGCTCGCCGCGACGACCGCTCTGACATCGAGACGAAGCTTCTCGACGGCGTCAACCTACTCCGCTACAAGGGGCAGGCCGCCGACGCCCATTGCGACGAGAACGACCTGCCCCGGGTAAATCCGGTCATGTTGGTCATCGCCCAGAGCATCGACGAGGCCGAAGAGTTTCGGAATGTCCTCGATACGGCCTCCTTCGATGGCGGCTCGTGGATCGGGAAGACCCTGCTGATCCACTCGAAGTTGACTGGTGACGCCAAGGAGAAGGCGCTGGCCGACCTCCAAGCCGTTGAGGACCCCGACTCGCCGATCCGCATCATCATCAGCGTCGGCATGCTGAAGGAAGGCTGGGACGTCAAGAATGTCTACGTGATCGCCTCTATGAGGGCGTCGGTCTCGGAGGTCATGACCGAGCAGACCCTCGGTCGCGGTATGCGTCTTCCGTTCGGCGAGTACACGAACATCGAGATCCTCGACACGCTCGAAATCCTGGCCCATGAGAAGTACGGCGAGTTGCTCGCGAAGAGGAAGGTCCTCAACGAGGCGTTCATCGACTACGGCACCTACGCCGAAGTTCGGCGACTTGCCGACGGCAGCTCTGTGGTCCGCCAGAAGACGGTCGAGAGCGATGCGGACGTCATCGGTCTGCCTGGTGGGGACGCCCCCACAACAACTGGCGGCGGCAATAGGCCCGGGAGCAACCTGGCAGGAACTGGCGACGGCGATGGGCAAGGCACCGAGGAGGCTTCGCCCTCCGGAACCAGCGCAATGCCTCCTTCGCCGGCCGGCTTCAGTACGCCTGGCGTTGTGGACGTGGAGACCCGTACGCGCGAGGCAGCAGAAGCCGCAAGCAGTACTTCCGGAGCCATCCAGTACGACCCGCTGCCTGACCGAGACCCCATCTTGATCCCCCGGTTGATCTCAGTGCCGCAGTTCGTCGCGGTCAGCCTGAACGACATCACCGACTACGGCCCGTTCGAGCGACTCGGCCGCACACTCACTGCGGACTACTCCGATGAGCTGAAGCGAACCAAGATCGTTGCAAGTCATGACGGCCGCAAGGTCATAGTGGACACCGAGACGGCAACTGACACGGTGGTCTCCGCGCTGCCGCTCGACATCCCTCTCTCGGTCACGCAGAACTCTCTGGTCCAGCGAGTCATGTCCGTCAAGGGTGTGCCGAACCGGCAACTGGAGGTTGGCGCTGCTCAGCGCATCGTCGATCACCTCATCAGGGCCATGGGCGAAAAGGCAACCGAGCACCTTGCCGCCTTTGTGGACCGATGCGGGCAACGTCTCGCTACCGAGGTTTCCAGAACCCTCCGAGCGACGACTCAGGCCCAGGTCTCTTACACCGATGACGTAGAGATCCTCGCGCTGAGCAAGACCCGCGTGGCGCGCAAGCGCCAGGTGGCTGGCCATGCTGATGGTGCGTTCAGCAAGGCGATTGCATTCAACGGCTGGATCAGGAACCTCTACAGCCACGCCTGGTTCGACACCGAGCCGGAGTTCAAAGCGGCCAACGCCATTGACAGTGGGAAGAACGTAACCGTGTGGGCACGGCTGCACATCAACGACGTTCCCATCACTTGGACGTCGGAGGGCAGGAATTACAACCCCGACTTCGTCGTGATCGAAGAAGTGGATGGCCAGCGCATCGGCTGGCTGGTGGAGACGAAGGCCGACAAGGACATGACCTCCGAGGAGGTAGTGGCCAAACGCCGGGCAGCACGCAGGTGGGCCAACACCGCCAACTCCTCACCCGATGTCGACATCACCTGGAAGTACCTCCTCGTAGGAGAGCAGGACGTCGAGGACGCACAAGGATCCTGGGAGTTCCTAAAGGGATTCGGGCAGTAAGGGTCGCCCTCAACTGGACGAACTTCACTTGGTCGGAGGCGTGGTTATGGCGAACACAATTTGTGCTTCCGGTCGGTCCGTTATCCAGAGCCCTGGACGATGAGACACCGCTGTTGACGCTCGTCCGATGTGAGCGTGCTGGATGAGAAGCCTGGGGCATGAACCTCAAGCGTGGCCGAACCAGTTGGCGGTTCGGCCACGCTTGAAGTCACCACTCGTCGGTGTCGCCGTACTTCCCCGGATGACACGCTCGGTCCACAGCCTGTGCACACGCCTCGGCAAAGGCAGCCTCCACGGCTGCCCTATCCGTGCCCGCTGAGATGCCCCGAGTTCCGTAGAGTCCGGCGATCTTGTTTCAGGCGGACTGCGGGGTGGCTTCCTGTTGTCGCCACCAGTCGCGTTCGTACTCGGCGGGCGGTACGTAGTCGAGGGCGGAGTGGAGCCGTTCCTCGTTGTACCACGCGACCCACTGGAAGATCGCCCGCTCAACCTGGTCGAAGTCCCGCCATGGCCCTTGCATCTCGATCAGCTCGGCCTTGAAAGTGCCGTTTAGCGCCTCGGCCATCGCGTTGACGCTCCTATAGTTGTCAACTCGCTGTGGGGACGGTCCGTGGTGCGGGTCGGATCAGGTGGTAGACCTCGCGGATGACGTAGCGTTTGAGGCAGTGGGTGATCTCGCGTTTCGTCTTGCCCTCGGTGGTGCGGCGGGTGACGTAGTCGATGGTCGGTTGGTGGAATCGCATGCGGACGATGACGGTCCGGTAGATCGCGGCGTTGAGCTGGCGGTGGCCGCCGTGGTTGATGCGGTGCCTGCCGCTGGTCATGCCGGAGCCGGTGGGCACGGGAGCGATGCCGGCAAGCTTGGCGAGGGCGGCTTCGGACTTGATGCGTTCGGGGTTGTCGCCGGCCACGACGAGGATCTCCGCGGCGGTGTCCACACCGATGCCGAATGGTTCGAGCAGTTGCGGGGCGGCACGGTGGACCAGCTCGGCGATCATTTTCGTCAGTTCCTTGGCCTCGGCGTCAAGGTACTGCCACCGTTTGGCCAGTGTTCGAAGGGCGTGACGCAGTGCGTCCTCGGGGCCCTCCAGCTGTCGAGGACGCAGGCCCGCCAGGTGCCGGGCCAGAGCGATTTGAGTTTTGCCCGCGGTCTCGTTGCGCAAAAGATCAGGGGCGTGGACGAGCATTGCTTTCATGGTGATCATCGCCGCTGAGCGCTGTTCGACGGCCTGGTCATGGGCGATCTTGAGCTGCCGGATCATCTCGGCTTCACCGTCGGCGCTCTTGGGCGTGGCTGTCGCGAACCCGGCCAGGACGGCTCGGGCGGCGTTCTCGGCGTCCAGGGTGCCGGACTTGCCGTTCATCCGTCGCAGCCGCCGGTCCGGGCGGCCGGCCTCGACCACCTTGTGCCCGGCCCGTCGAAGGAACGAGGCCAGGGTGGCGCCGTAGGAGCCGGTTCCCTCGATTCCGAAGGCCAGAATCCTGCCGTATGAACCTGCCCAGTCCAGGAGTTGCTGGAATCCGCCGGTGTCGGTGGGGATCGTCAAGGTGGCCAGGATCCCGCCGATCGTGTCCATCACGGCCGCGACGTGCACATGCTTGTGTGTGTCGACGCCGATCACGACGTGCCCGGACCTGTGCTGCTCGTTGTTGTCCACCGCGTTCCCTTCGGTCGGTAGCGTAGGGTGCACGCTGTCGCCGGCCGAGGGACAGGACTGTCACGGGGACGCTTTGACGAGTTGGCTCCAGGCTCCTATGAGGTCACGTCCGTCCGGCGGCAGCGCTTGCCGCGTGCCCGGCCGGACGGTCGACAGATCAACGCCAGGACACCCGTGGGGTCGGTCGTAAGCAAGAGTCAGACCGTCACGGCCGGGACTACCCGATCCTTGCGGGATCCGGTACGAACAGACTGACAGTCATACGAGTCGCCCTTGGAGCCGACCGAGGCCACGGCGGCCTCGTGTTCGAGACGTTCGGTGTACCGAATGGATACGTATTGCGAGCCGCGGTCGCTGTGATGGATCAGGCCGGAGTCCTTCTTGATCCGGCGTCTCCACAACGCCATCTCCAGGGCATTCAGCGGGAGTTCGGTTCGCATGTGGTTCGCGACCTGCCAGCCGACGATCGTCCGGGAGAAGACGTCCAGGACGAACGCCACGTACACCCAGCCCGTCCAGGTGCGGACATAGGTCATGTCGGCCACCCAGAGCTGGTCGGGTCGGCTCGCGGTGAAGTCACGGTCGACCAGGTCCGGCGGCCTGGGCGCCGACGGCTCGGGCACGGTGGTGCGGCGCCGCTGGCCACGGATGACGCCTTCGAGACCCAGCTCGGCCATCAGCCGCTCGACGGTGCAGCGGGCCACTTGCACACCCTTGCGCCGCAGCGCGCGGGTGATCCGGCGGACGCCATAGGTGCCGCCGGACTCGGCATGGACCTGTTCGATCAGCGGCATGAGCTGCTCGTCACGCAGCCGGCGGGCCGACTTCGGCCGCTTCTTGCGCGCGTAGTACGCCGACTCGGACAGCCCCAGCACCCGGCAGGTGAACCCGACCCCGAGGCCCTTGTCCCTGAGGTGCTCGATCACCTGGTCGGCCTCGTCCGGGGACGGTCGAGTTCCGCCGCAAAAAACGCGCTCGCGGCCTTCAGAATCTCGTTCGCCCGCCTCAACTCCGCGTTATCCCGGCGAAGTTGCCTCAGCTCTTCCCGCTCGGCGCTGGTCAGCCGGTCGTCGCGTCCGCCGGTGTCCGCCTCAGCCTGGCGGACCCAGCCGCGCAGGGCCTCCTTGTGGATGCCCAGGTCCTTCGCGACATGCGCGATCGGACGGCCGGTGGTGCGGACCTCGCGGACGGCCCGCTCGCGGAGCTCGTCCGGGTATTTACGTGGTGCTGGCACTGCTCGTGGTTCTCCTTCGGGCCAGGATCATAAGCCTGGCTTCAGGGACTCCACGAAACCGGGGTCAGCTCACTCCTCCTGCGTCTCGCGCACGGCGGCGTCTTCGCGGGTCTCGCCTTGTTCGACCTTGCCGGCCGGAAACTGCCAGGAGAGCGCTCCTTCCGCGACGCGTCGCCGCACGAGCAGGACACGCCCGCCCTGAACGACGATGGCGGCGGCAACCGCTGTCGCGGCCTCGATCGTCACGGAGATCCCTTCCTGAACGCCAACTGCACCGCATTACGCGCGCAGCCGTTCGGCCAAACACCAATCTTCATGCTGCCGCATCGGCACGTCCGTCAGGTCGGGCCGCCTCGGGCTGCCATCGCAGCCGAACCCTAGGCCAGCACCACCCAAGCAGCCTTGGTTCCGCAGTCCGTGACCTGGAATCCCCACTGTCCCTGAGTCAGCTCGTGCACGATGTGCAGGCCCCGTCCGCGCTCAGTGAGTAGCCCGCTCACTGCCTCCGACGCGGTGGCTTCCGGCAAGGGCACGGCAGCCAGGTAGAGGTCCGGAGGAAGCAGAGGATTCCCGTCGTGGATCTCGCAGATGTATCTCCCGGCAGCAGAGCGAAGGTGTACCTCGTACGGGCCGCACGCGTGCTCGTGCGCGTTTGCCACGAGCTCCGAGACTGCCAGGACTCCGTCACTGATGACGTCGTCGGACATGCCCAGATCTTCGAGAACACGTCGCAGAACCGAGCGGGCTTCGCCCGTCGGGTTGATGGTGTGGTCGGTCCAGCGGTACACGGGGGCGGTGGACGACGCACTGATCATCGGGCGGCGGACCTCCTGTGAGTGACGTCGGTTGCCTCCTCCCAGGGCTCCGCAGGGGTCAGGCACTGCGTACGCCACCGAAAGGCGTACGAAACATCAGAAAGCACCATGGCATCGAGTGTGTCCGGCCCTGGGAGAGTCGTGGCTCATGCCCCCGGCCACGAGGCCGGTCGCGAGTCACTCGCTCAAAGATGGCTGCCGGTGCGCCTGATGCTCATGGGCGTTTATGAGCGCAGGGTGCGAGCGGGCGACAGGGCGCTCCAGCGAGACCGCCGACCCGCCGCCGGCCTTCGCTTCCGCCCGTCTGGTCACTGGGAGTATGGGTGGGTGAGTGCTGACGTGTTGGGACCCTGGGTGCCGGATCGACCCGAGGTTGTGGCCGCGGTCTTCGTCAAGGCGGACTTCCCGTGGTGGATCGCCGGTGGCTACGCGATCGAACTCGCGGTCGGCCGCGAGCTGCGCGCACACGGCGATCTCGATGTCCTCGTCCTCCGGCGCGACCAAGCCCTTGTACGTGAGCTGTTGGCCGACTGGGACCTGTACGTGGCCGACCCGCCCGGCCAGGGGGAGTTGCGACCATGGCGTCCTGGAGAGGTCCTTCGGCCGCCGCTGCACGACATCTGGTGCCGCCGCACGCCGGAGGCGCCCTGGTCGGTGCAGCTCATGATGGACGAGGCCGAGGGCACCCAGTGGGTTTCGCGGCGCACCCCGGAGATCCGGTGCCCGATCGACCAACTCGGGCGGACGAGCGAGACGGGCATCCCGTATCTCGCGCCCGAGGTGCAGCTCTTCTACAAGGCGAAGGCGACCCGGGACAAGGACGAGACCGACTTCGAAGCGGTACTGCCGCTCCTCGACGCTCCGGCACGCGCCTGGCTGGCGGACGCGATCAGCGTGATCGCGCCCGAGCACCCGTGGCTCCGCCGGCTCCTGCCCGTCAGCCGAACGTGAGCAGCGGAACGTCGTAGAGGTTCGCGTTCCGGGGCCGGGTCATGGTGGGCGACGTGACCTCCACGATCAGCAGTTCGCTGAGGAACTGGACCTTGGCGCTGAGGAGGTGGCTCGTCCTGCCGTCGGCCGACTGGGCCTTCAGGCCGGCGGAGACGTGGATGTGCGGGAGTATCCCGCCGGTGGCCGGGTCGTGGGCGAGCGTGCCCGCGCCGAACGCCTCGACGTTGGTGACGTACGTCTTCGCCCAGACCGGTGCGTGCGGGTCGGCAAGCTTCTCGCAGGCGCCCACGATCTCGGCCTCCGCGAAGGCGCCGATGAACGAGGGGATGTAGCCCTGCCGTACGCCGTTGTCCCGGCAGAAGGTGGACAGCGCCTCGAAGAAGTCCTCTCCGTGGTCGAAGGTGACGCCGAAGGTACGGCCGACGGTCAGCTCGTGAGCACGCATGTGCGGGTGTCTCCTGATGGGGTGGGATCAGCGGGCGGAGGCGGTGGTGAAGGTCTCGCGGACCGTCGCTCCGTCGGAGCCCTGGGCGAGCAGGGCGTGCAGCAGGAGCCGCGCCTGGTACGGGCCGAGGTCTCCGGCGCCGATGAGCCCGCGGCCGAGGAGGTCCTTCTCAGAGCCGGGGAAGCCGTAGGTGTCGGACAGGACGGGGCCGTTGCCGATGCGGGAGGCGAGGACCACGGGGATGCGGGACGCGAGCTTGGTGAGCCCTTCGACGAGGCGTTCCGGGACATGGCCGACGCCGAAGGCCGCGACCACGAGCCCGTCGCAGTTGCCGTCCCACAGGTCGAGCAGTGCACCGTCGTCGCCAAGGGTGACGACGTAGAGCCCGACGCGCGCCTCACGGTCGGGGGCGCCGACCAACGGTCCGCGGGACGGCAGGCCGCCGACCATCCGCACCCGGTTCTCCGCGACCCGGGCGATCGGTCCACACGCTGGTGAAGTGAAAGCGGCGGGGCTGGTGGTGTGGGACTTGCGGACGGTCCGGGCCGAGTGGATCTCGTCGCCGAGTACTACGAGGCAGCCGGCGCCGCTGAGTCCGGGGTCGGCGGCGGCCAGGACAGCGGCGTGGAGGTTGGCCGGACCGTCGGCACCGGGCAGGGTGGGGTTGCGCATCGCACCAGTGACGACGACTGGCTGCTCGTGGCCGTGGTAGAGGTCGAGGAGGAAGGCGGTCTCCTCGATGGTGTCGGTGCCCTGGGTGATGACGACGCCGTCGACGTCTCCGGTCTCCAGCTCCGCCGTGATCGCGGCCGACAGTGCGGTGAGGTCCTCGAAGGTCAGGGAGGCGCCGGGCAGACGTCGGAAGTCCCGTACCTTGAGGCCGATGCCGCTCGTGGCCAGGGCGGGTACCGCGGCGAGGAGTTCGTGGGCCGAGAGCGCGGGTACGACACCTCCGGTGGTGGGATCGGTGGTCATGGCGATCGTGCCGCCGAGGGAGAAGACTGCCACGTTCCTGACCGACTCCGTCATATCCCCTGCTCCCCTGTCCGGACGCCGCCGAGCGCGGCCTCACGAGTGGTTCACGCAGGCTATCCGGTCGGTGCCGTCCGGGTACGCGGAATGATCACCAGCTGCTCGGCCACGAACCGGCAGGCGGCCTCCAGCCCTTCGAGGCCGAGCAACCGGCTCCGCGGCCGGGCGAGCCGCTCCGTGCCGACGGCCGACAACTGTGCGCACCGGCGACCGAGCCAGGAGGCGTCGAGGCCGAGGTACTCCGCGGTTGCCGCAAGGCGCTGTCCGGCCTGCTCGGCCGCCGTAGTCGAGTGGTGGCTGACGTGGACGGTCACATCGGCGAACGTCCGCAGGGCTCCCGGCCGCGCGGTGACCGCGAGGTGGGACGCTCCCTCTGTCCGTACCCAAGAGGCGATGACAGCCCGGCGCCCGGGAGAGAGGGCGAAACCGTCAGTGTGTGCGAAGCCTCCGTCGTCGGTCACCCAAGTGCGAATGCCGAAGGACTCCATGAGCGCGATGGCGAGGAACAGCAGAACGCGCTCGTACGCGGGCGAGGAGGCGACCGCTGTCTCGGGGACGCAGAACCCCCGGCCGCTGGTACCGCCCGGACGTCGCGGGGCCATTCGTTCGAGGTAGCGGTACTTGTGCCGGAAGAACAGCCATGTGGCGGCTTCCTCACCGCGCTGTTCCCTGGTCCAGAACACGGGTGCTTCGCCCAGGTGGTCACGGTGGCCCAGGATGTACCGGGCTGCGGTCTCCGAGCCGATCAGCATCCGGGAGACTTCGGTCAGTCCCTGGTCGGCGGCGATTGGTGCGCCTTGGGAAACGGTGAGCGACGCCAGCGAGGTGTACAGGGTCTGGTCGTCGCCGAGCAGTGCCGCCTCGAATCCCGACACGGCCCACAGGATGCCGTAGGTCAGGTCGTCCAGTTCGTACGCGGCGGGGATGTCGACCGGGTCGGAGGCGGTGGCGCGTACGCCGTTCGGTCGGGCGTCGGTGACGAACTGGCGGACCGCCCCGTCCACCATGCGGTTCGCGACGACGAGCGCGCGCATCGGCATGGTGCGCCAGGCATCCAGCTCCGGGTGGGAGTCGAGTCTCAGGCTGTCCCCGAGGAAGGAGGCCGCGGGAAGGGTCAACACGGGAATCGCCGTCGTCGAGACGGACCGGCCGGCGGGTAACAGAAGCTGGCCCGGCCCTTCGGGCAGCGCCGCGTAACCACGGGCTCTGGTGTCCGCCGTTCCCGGTCGGCCCGTGGCGTCCGAGGTGTGCGGATCGGCCGTGGGCAGGAGCCCGAGCAGCTCCTCCGGAACTCCCAGCGCATCGGTCCACTGGACGAACTGCCGTCGGTCGCGGATCTGTTTGAGCCCGCGTTCCAGTCTGCTGACCTCGGCCTGGTCGATGCTGACCATCCGCGCCACACCGGCCTGGGAGAGGCCGGTGTGCTTCCTGAACAGTTTGACGACGGTTCCGAGTTCCCATGCGGCCACGGCTCGCCGGACCGTCGGATCACGCCAGAAGGCCGGGTCGGCCCGTCGGGCGGCCGGCCCGTCCTGGCACGAGGCGCAACGTGTACCGGCGTTGAAGCGACTGAGAAGGGCACCGCAGCGCGTACACCGCCGCTGTCCGCTGTCGACCATGGTCGGCATTCTCCCTCGCTCTGCGACCACCCGGACTCGTTCCGCTGGTGGGGCTCATAAACACTCATAGGCGTGGGCCTTCGTGGCGGCCATCGTGGTGGAGCACCACCGACCGGAGCCGCGTGCCGCGACTCCCCGGACGTGAGGATCCGACCTGTGACCTCCTTGACCCTGCCGCCCCGGCCTCCCGGTTCGCCGCCGCTGGCCCATGCCTGGCAGACGCTGGCGGACGGGCTGCTGACCCAGCGGCTCCATCTCCATCTCGACGAATGGCGGGCTGCCGTCGCCGAGGAGAAGGCGCTGCCGGACGTGCCGGGCGCCGATGTCTCCGTGCTGGCCCAGCGCCCGTCTCCGCTGCCGGCAGGCGACGAGTCCGCGATGGCGCTGCTGGAGGACGCCGGGCTCGGCTTCTGGTGGGAGCTGCCTCAGCGGCACGGAGCGGAGTCGCGGAACCGGCGCGGGGCACTTCACCGCGCCGCCGACACCGCTGCCCAGAGCATGCTCGCCGGGCAGTCCGGGGCGGCCTGGTCCGACGCCGTGACCGCCGCCAGCGGCGCCGCCGCATGGTGGGTGGGTCTTCGCGGTCATCCGCCACCGCGGGGTGCACCACATCACGCTGGAGCCGCACCCGAGCCCGTTCCACGAGCAGGCCCTGGGCACCGCGGTGAGCGTCGTGGCCCACGGCATGGCCACGCGGGTGCTGGAGGCGGCTCTACGCAGCACCGCCGACGACCCGGCCCTGCGCGCCGCGTACTGCCGCGCCATCGAGGCCGGCATCTGCGTCGAGCCCGAGCTGCCCCGACTGGTCGACGAGTTGGCGGAGCTGCGGCTGGTGGACCTGGTGTCCACCACGGCCCGCTGGCGGGGTCGCTTCATGAAGTACGCCGGCGGCACGGGGGCGGGGCAGGTCGAATGAACCACCGCTATCCGTTCATCGTCATCGAGGGGCTCGACGGCACCGGCAAGACGACGCTGCGCAAGGGCCTGTTCCGGCTCTGGGAGGGGCTGTACGGCGTCACTCCGCTGTGCGTGCTCACCACCAACTTCCTCGCCGCCGACCAGGCCGCCGCCATCGTCACCGGCAAGTACCAGCCGAACGCCGGGAACCGTGACGCCTACCTGTCCACGATCGCCGCGGACAAGCGGGCCACGCTGGAACGCCTCGTTCTCCCCCAGCGCCAGGTCCGGCCCGTGATCGCGGACCGCTGGCTGCTCAGCGAGCTGGCCTTCTTCGCGGTGAAGCACGGTATGAGGGTGTCGGGGACGTACGAGGCGCTGGCCAGGCAGCTCACCGTGGCCCCCGACCTCACCATCGCCCTGGACCTTGAGACGGACGCCTCGATGAGCCGAGCGCAGGCCCGGCAGGGAGACGCCGTCCGGGCCGACTGGGACGTGCACCACGTCCAGAGCCGGGTTCGTGAGACATACGAGGCTGTGATCACGAAGCCCGACGAGTTCCCGCTCCTCGGCGACGTGGTCCGTCTGGACGCCCGCCGGCCCCGGTCCGAGGTGCTGCTCGCTGCCTGGGACGTGCTGCGCGAACGGCAGTTGGTACCACCGCTCGTCGCCCACACAGAAAGAGGCGAGAACCATGGCTGACGGCACGACGGCGGTGCGCTTGCGCGACGCCCTCAACAACACCGAGCGGAAGCACCCGCTGCTGGCTGCCGGAGCGGTGAACGCGCTCGCCGCGCACGTCGCGGCGGAGGCGGGCTTCGACGCCCTGTGGGTAAGCGGTCTGGAGGTGTCCGCGGCCTCCGGGTTGCCCGACGCCAACGTTGTCGGGCCTCGGGACCTGTCCGACGTGGTCGCCTCACTGAGCGGTGTGCATCGTGAAGTTGCAGGTCACGGGTCTGGTGTGCGGGCGTCCTTCCGTGCTCGCGCTGGTCGGCGGGCGGTGTCCACGATG